>NZ_JBQFMP010000007.1:0-279565 GCF_056531905.1 Ruegeria sp. K11 | reverse complement strand
CCGGATTCTCAATCGAGATGAAACCCGAAAGTATCAGAGATTTCCGTTTCCTGTCGAAACTGGCAGCGGAATAAACCCAGCCGCCTGAGCAAAAAAACAGTTGGGTGGTCAAATCACTATCTGGTCGGCGCGGGAGTTGACCTGGCGCATGTCGTTCCAGCGGATGGCCTCGCGCTCCTCATCGAAATCCTGCCTGCTGAGGTCACTTACCCTGCGTTCGCCCAACCTTCCTTACCGGTTTTGACAGCCCACCAACTTTGTGGAGTTCATGATGAAAACCAACCCAGTCGGACAAACTGACCTGCATGTCACCGAGTTGTCATTTGGCTGCGCGAGCATCGGCAATCTGTACCGCGAGGTTGCCGACGCCGAGGCGCAGGATGTTCTGGCCGCCGCATGGGATGCCGGCATTCGCTACTTTGACACCGCCCCTCACTATGGCCGGGGCCTGTCCGAACAGCGGCTGGGTCAGTTTTTGTCCTCCAAACCCCGGTCGAACTATGTGATCTCGACCAAGGTGGGGCGGGTGCTGTCGCCGGGTCTGCCCATGGCCGAGGCGGATGGGTTCATCAATCCGCTACCGAACGCTGTGCGCTATGACTATTCGGGGGATGGAATCGAAGCGTCGCTGGAAGGCAGTCTGGAACGGTTGCAAACAACGTTTTCCGACATTGTTTTTGTCCACGACATCGGCACCTATACCCACAATGAAAACAACGTAGCCCAGATGGAAGCTTTTCTGGGCAGTGGGTATGAGCGGTTGGTGAAGCTGAAAGAACAAGGGCGCATCAGGGCCTTTGGTCTGGGTGTGAACGAGAATGAAATCTGTCTCGATATTATGCGTCACGGCCCGATTGATGTCATTCTGCTTGCCGGTCGTCTGACTCTTCTGGACCGCTCGGCTGAAGCAGAGCTGACGGCACAATGCCGCGCGCAAGGCACAAGCCTCGTGCTGGGCGGAGTCTTGAATTCCGGCATTCTTGCCACTGGTCCGGTCGATGGGGCGACCTATGACTATCTGCCCGCGTCGCCCGAGATATTGGACCGTGTCAGAGTGTTGCAAGACAAAGCGAACGGCATGGGTTTGTCCCTTGCAACCGCAGCGTTAATGTTCGCGAAATCCCACCCACTTGCATCGTCGGTTTTGATCGGAACGGCAAAACCATCCAGCCTGAGGCGGAATCTTCAAGCGATGGCCGAACCGGTTCCCGACGCCTTCCATGGCTCGTTCGGATAACGGCAGACGGGCCTTGCAGCCTCTGTTGGGTACAGGCTAGCACACAGGATGCGCCGGTCTTCGAATGGCAAACGCTGGCACAAAACTCTGGAATTTAATTATTGTAGACACATGCTGAAATATGCCCTGTTATTCTCTGCTTTGAGCGGGGCTGCCGCTTGTGCGGACAATCCCGATCAGGCCACGGAGACTCTGCCGTGGCCCGAAGCTGTCGATCTGATCGATAGCGGTGAGGTGACTGCGGACTTGCAGGCACATAGCCGTCTGGTGACCCTCAGGCTAAAGGACGGGTCAACCCGAACCACGATCGAACCCGAGATCGACGACCTTTTTCGTGTGATCCGGGCATGTGGCAGCCCCTGCGAGACTATTGCGCTGGCATCCGAGTAGCTGATCGAAGCGGGCTCTTTTGCATTGAAGAAGTTTGTGCTGCATGGGAACGAAGCTGTGCCCGCGCTTCCCCATTCTAAAGAAAGTCAATTAAAGCCATTTGATCCCGATGCTTTATCTGGAACGGGCGCAGACAACATGCATGGGAATGTATCCCAAGCTGTTCAAACGGTGGCCCACGATGCCAGGACAGGTCAGGCGCATCATGTCTAATGCGTTTGCCGTGGCCATGCGCGCGGCTTCTGCGATGTCTGTTCCGACGTGATTGATCATCCGAGCAACCGGGTCTGACAGGGTGATATGCGCTCCGGCCGGAGATCCCTGCACGTCGAACAGGCCCGGCGTGACCACCGCATCTATCTGTGCGACCGGCACATCCGAAGGGATCGCACCAAGCGCCAAGATGTCCACCACAACATCGCCCTCGCAGGCCAATGCGGTATTGCTCAGCAGGTTTTGTCCGTCGAACAGAGCTTTTGGAAGGACGTAGCGCATTCGAAGTCTCAGAAGAAATAGGGGCGCAGGGCCTGCTGAATTTGCGCAAGGACCAGCGCGTCGGCCCAGCCCTCTTCCTCGTTTTGCAGCGAGCGTGCCGTGGCAATGACCTGAGGCGAAAAACATTGTTTCAGCGCCGGATCAGGGGGGCAGTCCGGGCCGAGCGCCAAGAACAAAGCGGACACGGCCTTCTGCGCCTTTGGATCGGGCCAGTAATATCGGATGCGGTCAGCATAACCGAAATGCCGCTGCAGGCGCAGATCGGATGCGGTCCCGACATAGTGCTTCTGCCAATGCCCGGGCTGGTCCAGCATGATCTGCTCCATCTGGGTCATCAAGTCCGAGACGTCCTGTCCCAGCAACCCGCGCAGATGATCCAGTGCATAGAGGGCCTGACGATAAGCAAAAGTCAGGGCGGGCCCAACTTTCAGAACGCTGAAATTCCGGTTGGCGAGGTCCGGATAGACCTCGGGATGCTGATAATCCGTTGAATGAGCTTCGAAACAGATATGCGGTGTATCCGAGAGCGCCTGTGACAAGTGATCCGGCGCGTTGCGGTCAAAATGGTCGATATGGGTCGGGGCGAATTCCAGACCCGGCTGCACCACCAGCCCGATGACGCGTGGCCATGCCTGCGCCACGCCCACGGCATCAAATGCTGTCTGATGGATTTGCAGCGTTTTACGGGCGTGCGCCGGATCGGTGGGGGTGATGCTTTGGCCTTCTTCATCCGCCCGGGCCCCGCCGGGCGGCGGCACTTCGGTGCCGATCACATAACTGAGTTGGTCAGGGTCGGGCGCTACGGTCTCACAAATCGCGGCCAAATGGGCGGCACGTTGCGCCGAAGTCTGATCATCAACCTGCGCGGGTTCGCCTGCGCAACCTTCGGAACAATCGAGGTGGATTTTGGTAAACCCGGCTTGCACGTAAGCGCGCATCAGGTCTTTGGCTTTGGCCATGGCACTATCCGCAGGCTCATCGCGCCAGGCTTGCGGACCGAGATGGTCGCCGCCGAAATGGATCAGACCAAGATCTGTGCCGAGCTTGTCGGCGAGCCCGGTCACAAAGGAGATGAAATCGGCGGGTTTCATTCCGGTATAGCCACCGAACTGATTGACCTGATTGCTGGTTGCCTCGATCAGAACCGGGCGTTGCATCTCTTGTGCCATCATCAATGACGCGTGCAGAACGTCCGGTTGGGCCGAGCAGACCGATGGGATAGCGATAGGCTCACCCGCCCGGTTGCGCGCGTTCAAATCGGCAAAGAAACTCATGATTTCAGTCCTGTGTCAGGCTTCGGGGCGGACAAGCAGCGCTGCGCCGCGCGTTCCGCTGCTGTCGCCGAATTTCGGTTTGAGGATATTGGGTGCGCGCAGGCCCGGCAGGGCAGCACTGGACAACGCGTGGGCCAGGTCAAGCTCCAGCCCCTCAACCTTGCTGAGGCCGCCACCCAGCACGATGCAATCCGGGTCGATATGCAGTTGCAGACTGTGCAGAAGCTCTCCGGCGAAGCGGAGCCAAACTTCGAATACATGGCTGGCGCCCGTATCGCCTTGCGCCGTGGCCGCCAGAATTTCGGGTGCGGTCAGGCTTATGCCGGTGAGTTCAGCAGCCAGTCGCGCCAACCCGGTGCCCGACAAGTAGGTCTCATAGCAGCCTTGGCGGCCGCACCCACAGGGCAAAATCGGCAGGTTATACTGCGCCACAAGTGGGGCGGGAAGGGCGATGTGACCGACTTCACCCGCCAGCACATTCGGCCCCGGCAGCAATGCGCCGTCGACAACAACACCGCCGCCAAGACCGGTGCCGATGATCAGGCCGAATACCGTGTGTTGCCCTTCCCCCGCGCCACCAACCGCCTCGGACAAGGCAAAGCACTTGCAATCATTGGCCAGACGGATGATCCCACGACTCCGCGTCTGCAAATCTGCCCCTAACGGTTTTCCGTTAGCTGGCAGGTTGGCAGTGATCGAATGCCCCGTCATCGGATCGATCAGGCGCGGAATCCCGATGCCAACGGGCAGGGCAGGTTACCCGGATTCAGCCCTCAGCCACGTGATTTCGTTGGTCAGCGCCTCCAGCAGATCGACATAGCGTTGCTGCGGCGTGGATATGCGGCGCGAGGCGAGGGGCACAAGGTTGCCGTCGAACAGGGTCGCTTCGATCTTGGTGCCGCCCAGATCAATGCCACCGCAGGCAGCAGCATCAGACATAGAGGCGGACATGGCTGACCACGCGGCTGAGATTGCCGCCTTCGAATGGGTTATCCACGTTTAGACCGAGCGACTTCGACCATGCGACGGCCAACATCTGCGCGACCATCACATAGAGCGCGGTGTTCCAGACATCGGGCAGGCCCGTCGATAGGCTTAGATCGGGCGTTTCGCCGTGAGTGGGATCGCCAATGCTGATGGTGGTGGTGGCGTCATCGGTGATGGCCTTGGGGCCATGGCGAAACCCAAGCGTGCTGTCCCACGTGGTCACCACTTGACCGGCGGCAAGCTCCAACACTTTCAGGGCAGATTCACGGGCCGTGCCCAGATACGGCCCCGAGCCGAGAAAAACCGCACGCTTCGGGCGCGGCAAGTCGGGGGCGTTCTGCAACAGGTCGCGGGCTGCGCAAGACAGTTTGCCAATATTGTCGGAAATGTCCGCCCCCGAGGTCCCGGACAGGCAGGCCAGCGCTGTCAGCAGCATGGTGGTATAGCTGGAGGTCATCGCGAAACCCTGATCGTGGCAGTCATCGGGCAGTACGATTGCCTTTTGCTGTCCAGATCTGGGATGGGTGCGCGTGGCCAGCGCGCTGGTGGCGTTGCAGGTGATGTTCAGCCGGTCCGCCGCCGGGCAAATCCGATCGAGCAAGTCCAGCGTACCCAGCGTCTCGGAACTGTTGCCGGATCGGCCAAATGACATCACCAGCGGACGCAGCCCGGGTTTCAGATAATCCGCCGGGCGCGCGACAAGATCAGTCGACGGGACATTGCGCACTGATATATTGTGCAACAACCCATCAAGTTGAACGGCCAGCGCATCAGCAATAAAGGCCGAGGTCCCGGCTCCGGTCAGCCATATCACATCCGGTCTGCGCGTCGCGATCCAGTCCGAGATCTCCACAGCAATTTCGGGCAAAACGTCGGCCCAGTTCTCCCAGATACTCGGTTGTGCGGCGATTTCCGTTTCCGTCGCCCAGGTCGTGATGGTCATAAATTAGGTCCGTTCGATCAGGGGTGGCCAGGTGGTTTCAGGCAATTCGGCAAGATGGAGTTCGACATTCATGCTTCGCAGTTTCTGTTGCATCTGAACGGGCATCGTCGCGTCTGAGACGATGACATCCACCTTGGACAGGTCGCAAATGCGATGGAGTTGGGTTGTGCCGAACTTGCTGGCGTCGGCCAACACGATAGCCCGGCGGCTGGCACGGATCATGGCGCGGTTCAGGTGCGCTTCTTCCTCGCTGAAGGTGGACAGGCCAAGGGCCGGATCCACCCGGTCCGCGCCCAAAAGAACGGTGTCAAACGACATGGCTTCTAGAGTGGTTTCGACCAGACGGCCGCTTAGCGACATGGCGTTCTGGCGCAACATGCCGCCGGTCAGCATCAACTGATGTTGGGGGCAATTGTGCAGCGCAAGCATCAGATTTACGCCCGTTGTCATCAACACCTTTGGCGCAGCGTGCCGCAGATGTTCGCCGATAAATTGCACTGTCGACCCGGAATCAAGCAATATCGAGTGATCTTTGGAGATCAAATCGGCGGCAAGCGCGGCAACGGCGCGTTTGGCTCGTTTGTTGACAACTTCCTTGTCCTGAATGGTCGGTTCAAGTTCAGCGCTGTTGCTTCGTTCCTGAGTGGCCAGAGCCATCGCAATTGCAATGCGCAGGTCGGGCAGACCCTTGAAGCCGTAGCGGCGGCCGAATCGGATCAGGCTGGGTTCACTGACGCCAATGGTCGCGGACAATTCACGCAGGGGTCGGCGGATGAACTGGGTCGGGTTGGCCAGAAGAAACTCGGCCACGTTTCGCAAGGCTCGCGACAGTTCCGGCAGGTCACTTTCGATCTGCTTCAGGAAGTCTGCATTCTCAGTCAAATGGAAACCCGTTCCTTACGTTGTTATATAAGTAAAGCTACAATAATGGAAGTCACAAGGAAACCATCTTCCTAATTAGTTAAAATATGGATGCGCAAAACTCTAGAAATGATGTAAAACTACATTAGAGATCCTAAAGTCCGATTCGATAACGCCGCCTGTGATGATGCCTTGAGGGGCGAATTCTTGTGTCTCACATCAAACTTTCTGGTTTGTGCCTGCTCGCCAGTCTGACTGCCAGCGCGGCTTTTGCCAAAACCGACATCACCTATTGGTCGGTCTGGTCGCGGCTGAATCCCCCGATGGAGGCACCGTGGGTGCCGCGATCTACCCAGCGTTGCTGGCCAATATCGAACTGAACGGCTCGGTCGGGCAGATGCCTTATGCCTTCTATACGTACCAGATATTCTACACCGCAGCCCAACTGCGTGATGCCGGTGTGGCCGGGACCCCCTCCACCTGGGCGCAATATGTGGACGCGATGAAGGCGGTTCAGGCCAACGGTGTGAACGCGATCGCGGTGGAAAGCGATATCGCATTCTACAACATCAACTGGTTCAACTATCTGCTGGCGCGTATCGCGGCCCCCGATTTCGTGCTGAAAGCGGACGAAGACAAGACCGGCGAGACATGGCGCGACCCCGCCGTGCGTCAGGCGCTGGAGCTTGAGGCCGCCTTGTGAGGCGATGGCCTGATTCCCGAGGAAAGCGAGTGTTATCAGTGGCCTGCCGGTCAGCAGACTCTGGCGTTCGGCGACACCGCGACCGAACTGGTCGGCTCGTGGCTGCCCATCGAACTGGCCGATCAGGTGGAAGAGGGCTTTGAATGGGGTGCGATGAACTTCCCCATGGTCGAAGGCGGCAAGGGTGACGTGAACGACACCATCATCTATGCGGTCAGCTTTGCCATCCCCGAAGGCGCCGAAGATGCCGAGGCTGCGCAGGACTTCATCAAATTCGCACTCAGCAAATCGGCGCAGCAGAAGATGGCGGATGACGCGCTGATCGGTGTGGCCAATGCCTCGGTCGAATGGGCTGACGTGATCGCGGACAGCCGCGAGGCGGTGGCCAATGCGACCAGCCTGCTGTCCGAGAATCTGGGTCTCAAGGTTGCCTATGCGGATTATTCCAGCAACATCTATGAGGCGATGCACAACAAGGTGTTCCTGGGTCAGATCACCGTTGATGAGTTCATTGACGGCATGGTCGAGCAGACCAAAGGCTATTGGGAAAACCGCTGATTTCAGCATCTGACCGGCCCTGACACCGGGGCCGGTCGATCAAAGGACAGGGTGGAGCACATGATCGGCAAGAGACTTATCGGGTTCTTCGTAGCGCCCGCTCTGATCGTTTATCTTTGCTTTTTCCTGATCCCTACCGGCTTTACTTTCTATTTCAGCTTGTTCGAATGGTCGGGTTTCGGGACCGAGGCCAAGTTCATCGGCCTTGGCAACTATCGCCGCCTCTGGAACGATCCGACATTCTGGCTGAGTTTCCGCAACTCGCTGGCCTTGCTGTTTGTCGGCGGGTTCTTCGTCTTCTTTCTTGCGTTCCTCTACACCATCCTGATCAGTTCGGGCATCTGGGGCAAAAAGCTGTTCCGACTGGAGCTCTTCCTGCCCAACGTCGTCTCGGTTGTCGCTCTGTCGGCCATGCGGGCCCATATCGACAACCCGCGCTATGGGCTGCTGAATTCATCGCTCAAGGCCGTTGGTCTGGATGAAATGGGCCGCACGCTCTGCACGTCGCCCGACAATATCTTCTGGGCGATGCTGGCCGCTGGTCTGGGTGTTCACCGGGTTCTTCCTGATCCTGCTGCTGGCGGGCGTCGATAAAATCCCGCCCGATATGTAAGAGGCCGCCGATTTGGAAGACGCAAGTTCTGGTACATCCCCTTGCCGATGATTTGGGGCGTGATGACCATTTCCCTTGTCGTCTGGATCATCAATGGGGTGAAGATGTTCAAGTTTCTCTTGACCTTCCCCTTCGGCTTTCTGCAAGTGCCTGAGCAGCTTTATACTCTGGGGATCTACCTTTGCATCATGGGCTTTGGTCAGCGCGACCCGATCTATCAGCTGGGTTATGCGACAGCGATCTGCAGTGTAATGTTGGTGCTTGCCTTCTCGCTGATCCTTCTTGTGCGCCGCGACCACCTGGAGATCTGAGCCATGACCGTCCTGCGCCGCCTGCCTGCTTACACCGCCATTTGGCTTGGCTCGCCTTCACCGTCGCCGCCGTCCTTTGGGTGGTGATGAGCGCATTCAAATCCAAGCCTGAGGTGCCGCGATCCGGCCTCAAACCCCTGCGGAACTGCGCTGGTCTTCGATGAGGATGGCCTGACTCTCTACGCTTGATACGACGCATGGAGGTCTGGTAATGCGTTGAAAAAAATACTATTTTAAAATGAAAATAATGTCCGACAAAATACTTGTTTTTGTCGGACATTATATGCAACGCTGAACATACCCTCGGAATCGGAGCGTACGATCAGTGTCTCAGGCCCCCGGTCTTTCTCAATCTCGGACATCGAAACCGCTTGGTGCGTGGTTGCAGAAATTGCCCCCAAAAAGCACCAGTAAGGATGTGATTGACGCGCTCTCGCGCATGATCGAGGCGAACGGGCTGACGGTAGGAGACAAACTGCCGACCGAGGTTGAGATTGCACAACAACTTGGCATCAGCCGCGCCAAGGTGCGTGAGGCGCTGACCTCGTGGCAGAATATGGGCATCGTGGTGCGCAACAAGAAGGCAGGCACCCGTCTGGCCGCCGAAGTTGCATCGAACTCAATCCACCTACCCGTTTCAGTCAAACTCGAAGCCGAAAGCCTGCTGCGGACCCATGCTGTGCGCCGCCCTCTTGAAATCGAAACCGTCCGGCTGGCCGCGTGTCTTGCAAGCGAACAGCAAAAACGCATCATCATGGCGCGGGTAATGGAGTTGATGGCCACATACGAGGCCGCGGAAGATTGGCGCGGCGCGGATCGCAGGTTTCATGACACGCTGCACGAAGCATCCGGCAATCCTCTGTTCGGCCAATTGATCCACCAGATTCAGCAGGGGTTTAATGAGGTTTATGAGGCACCGTTTGGGCAGCCTCATCTTGGTCAGGCCAGCATCCCGCTGCACCTGCCGCTGGCCGAAGCCGTCATCGCAGGCAACGCTGAAGGCGCGGGGCAGTTGATGGACGAGATTCTTTCGCTGGTCGAAGCGGAAATACGCCAGGTGATGGAGCATCACGATGTCTGACGCCCGAGATCTCGCCACGCTTTTGGCCGCAGTATCGGATGACGGGCAGGGGGCCGTAACTCCGCCCATCGTTCAGACATCGCTGTTCACTTTCGACAACTACAAAGCCTTCGAGGACAGGATGGCCGGTTTGTCGGACACCGCGCTTTATACCCGCGTACAGAACCCGACCGTTGCTGCCTTTGAACAGCTGATGGCGCAGGCCGAGGGCGGAGAGGCCGCCGTTGGCTTTGCTTCGGGCATGGCCGCGATTTCTTCATCCCTGCTGGCCTTTATCAAACCCGGCGACCGGATCGCCTGTGTCGAACATGTCTACCCGGACACCTATCGGTTCATGGAGCGCATGCTGCGACCCATGGGGGTTCAGATCGACTACTACCCCGTGGATCGGTTCGAGAATGACGCCGACCTGCTGAAGGGTGTCACGCTGGCCTATCTGGAAAGCCCCAGCTCGGTCATCTTTACCCCGATGGATCTACGCCGCGTCAGCGAACATGCCGGGCGGCATGGGGTGCTGACCATGATCGACAATTCCTGGGCCAGCCCGGTGTTTCAAAACCCGATCTCTCTGGGGATCGGTATCGTTATCCACTCAGCCTCGAAATATATCTCGGGGCACTCGGACACGGTTGCGGGCGTTGTTGTGTCCTCCCTGGACAACATCGCCCGCATCCGTGATCTGACCCTGCCGCTGCTCGGGGCCAAGCTGGCCCCGTTCGAGGCGTTTCTGCTGACCCGGGGCTTGCGGACCCTGACCGCCCGGATGCGCCAGCACGAGGCGACCGCGAATACCTTTGTCGACCGGCTGTCAGCCTTGCCGCAGGTCACTGCCATTCACTCACCCGGGGCCAACACCGTACCGGGTCTGAAAGGTCGCTCGGGCCTGATGTCACTGGAGTTTGACGACAGCGTCGACATCCCCGCCTTTTCCGATGCGCTGTCGATCTTCCGGCTTGGTGTCAGTTGGGGCGGCTATGAAAGCCTGATCCTGCCTGCCCGTGTCGGGCTGGCGCAGGCGGGGGAACAAAATTCAATGCAGAAATTCGGGGTTTCACCAAACCTCGTGCGCCTCAGCCTTGGGCTGGAGGACGTTGACGATCTTTGGGCAGATTTCGAGCGGGCGCTCGCAATAAGCACCGTCTAAGCGGGCATTCACAACAGTTCTTTCATGGAGGGAAACAGAAAATGAAACGCATACTGACAGGGCTGACCCTGGCGGCCACTCTGATGGGATCGGCGGCCTTTGCCGAGACCAAGCTGAAGCTGGTCGAGGTGATCACCAGCCCGGAACGGACCGAGGTTCTGCAGGGCCTCGTGGACAATTTCGAAGCCGCAAACGAAGGCGTCACCGTTGAGATAGTGTCTCTGCCATGGGGCAGCGCGTTTGAAAAGCTGGCCACGATGGTTGCCGGTGGCGACATTCCGGACGTGGTCGAAATGCCCGACACATGGCAGGCGCTTTATGCCGGGTCGGACCAGTTGGTCAGCCTCAAGGACTATGTGGCCGATTGGGAACATGGCGGCACGCTGACCGACAAGACCGTGGCGATGGGGTCGCAGGCCGGGGACCTCTATATGATCCCTTACGGCTTCTACCTGCGGGCCATGTTCTACAACAAGAAACTGTTGGCTGAGGCTGGTGTCGACAGCCCTCCGGGCACGATGGAAGAGTTCATGGCGGCTTCAGCTGCGGTGTCCGAGCTTGATGGCAAATATGGTTACTGCCTGCGCGGTGGTCCCGGCGGCACGAACGGCTGGATCATGTTCAGCGCGGTCATGAACGGAACCAACGAGTTCTTCACCGAAGACGGCAAAAGCCGCATCAATGAACCGGGCTCGGTCGAAGGTCTTCAATTCATGATCGACCTGTACCAAAAGGGCTATGCCCCCAAGGACAGCGTCAGCTGGGGCTTTAACGAGATCGTGGCCGGTTTCTATTCGGGCACTTGCGCCTTCCTCGATCAGGACCCGGACGCGTTGATCGCCATCGCCGAACGGATGCCAGCCGAGGATTTTGCGGTGATCCCGATGCCCGTCGGCCCATCGGGCAAGGCCTTCCCGACCATCGGGTTCGCAGGCTGGTCTGTGTTCAAGGCCACCGAGCATGAGAAAGAAGCGTTTGATCTGGTCGCGGCCCTGTCCTCACCCGATGCCAACGCCACATGGGCAAAGCGCGTCGGTGTGATTCCGATCCACAAAGGCGCGGATCAGGATCCCCACTTCAAAACCGAGCAGTTCAAAGGCTGGTTCGAGGAATTGAACGGCGCGCAGTACGAGCCCACCACCATGCCCACCTATCTGGAGCAATGGGGTTACTTCGCCAGCACCGTTCTGCTGGAATCCTCTCAGGAAGCCTTGCTGGGTCAACGCGCCGCACAGGACGTCGCGGATGAGTGGGCCGAGATGCTGACCGACGAGTATGCGAAGTGGAAAGCCGGTCAATGACCGCGCGTCTGCAAAAAACTGTTGTGCCCGGGAAAGCCCGGGCGCGACGCTCGCTCTACCTGCAATATCTGGTCGAGCCGTTTTTCTACCTATCCCCGGCGCTGATCCTGATCGGAGCCGTTATGATGGTGCCGCTGATCATCGGCATTTCCTATTCGTTTCAATCCATCGAACTGTTGAACCCCTTCAAGACCGGCTGGGTCGGGTTCGAGAACTATCTTGACCTCTGGGGGGATCGTAAGTTCTGGATTGCCCTCGAAAACACGTTTTTCTGGACGTTCTGGTCCATCACCTTTCAGTTCCTTCTGGGCCTGGGTCTGGCCCTGCTGCTGAACACAGACTTCTTCGGCAAACGCCTGTTTCAGGCTTTGGTCTTTCTGCCCTGGGCTGTACCTACCTTCCTGTCGGCGCTGACATGGGCCTGGTTGTTCAACCCGGTGATCGGCCCGTTGCCGCACTGGCTGGCCGCATTGGGTGTATTGTCAGAGCCGTTCAACATCCTCGGCGATCCGAACCTCGCCATGTGGGGCCCGATTACCGCGAATATCTGGTTCGGAGTGCCCTTCTTCGCCATCACCCTGCTGGCCGCGCTGCAATCTATCCCCTCCGAACTCTATGAGGCGGCCGAGATCGACGGCGCGTCGCCATGGCAGATTTTCACCAAAATCACCCTTCCATTTCTGGCCCCGATGATCGCCATCACCGTGATGCTGCGCACGATCTGGATCGCCAACTTTGCCGATCTCATCTTTGTCATGACCGGCGGAGGCCCCGCCAATTCGACGCAAATCCTGTCGACCTACATCTTCACCACCGCCTTCCGAAAGCTGGATTTCGGTTACGCCTCGACCATCGCCGTGGCACTGTTGTTCATCCTGCTGATCTATGCCGTGATCCTGCTCTGGCTGCGCAAAAAGCTGGTTAAGATCTGATGTCCGCCATACGTCGCAACCCGGCCCTGATCGTCGGAAAATACGCTGCCCTTGCGTTCTACCTGCTCTTTGCATTGTTCCCGCTCTATTGGCTGGTCAAGATCGCGATCACACCGGATGCGCTGATCTTCTCCGAAGGCACACGCATGTTCCCAAGTGCGGCGACCTTCGAGAACTTTACGACCGTTCTGTTCCAGACCGATTTCTTGGCCTATTTCCGCAATTCTCTGATCGTCTCGCTGGGTACGGCCTTTGTCACTACACTGATCGCCGCAGGCGCAGGCTACGCGTTCTCGCGCTTTGTGTTTGCGGGCAAACGGATCATCATCGCGGTGATGCTGATCACCCAGATGTTCCCGCTGCTGATGATCATCGCACCGATCTACAAGATCGTCGCTGATCTGGGCCTGCTCAATTCGCTGACCAGCCTGATCATCGTCTACACCGCCTTCAACATCCCCTTCGCAACCTTCCTGATGCAATCCTTTTTTGACGGCATCCCGACCGATCTTGAGGATGCCGCGATGATGGACGGTTGTTCGCGGTTTCAGGCACTGCGGCTGGTAGTGTTTCCCCTGACCCTCCCCGGGCTGGGCGCGACATTGGGCTTTGTCTTCACCGCGGCATGGTCAGAACTGCTGTTCGCGCTCATGCTGATCTCGAAGAACGACGCAATGACCTTCCCAGTGGGGCTGCTGACCTTCGTGTCCAAGTTCTCGGTCGATTGGGGGCAGATGATGGCGGCGGGCGTTCTCGCGCTGATCCCTAGCTGTTTGTTCTTCATCTTCATTCAACGCTATCTCGTGCAGGGGCTCACCTCTGGCGCGGTAAAAGGATAGGAGGCCGCAATGGCACGGATCGAACTGCGCGACGTCAGCAAGAGTTACGGCTCGGTCCAGGTTCTGCGCGACGTCAATCTCGACATTCAAGATGGAGAGTTCGTGGTACTGGTTGGCCCATCGGGCTGCGGCAAGTCCACACTGTTGCGAATGATTGCGGGGCTGGAGCCGATCACACGTGGCGATTTCCTGATCGACGGGGAACGCATGAACGACCGGCGCCCACGCGAGCGGGATATCGCGATGGTGTTCCAGTCCTATGCGCTTTACCCGCATATGGATGTGGAACGGAACATGGGGTTTTCGATGGAAATCCGCCGAGATCCGAAAGAGGAACGAAGGTCCAAAGTGGCGCAGGCTGCCGAGACCCTCGGTTTGAAACATCTGACCGATCGTTTGCCCAAAGCCTTGTCCGGCGGACAGCGGCAGCGCGTCGCCATGGGCCGGGCCATCGTGCGCCAGCCGCGTGCGTTCCTGTTCGACGAACCGCTTTCAAATCTTGACGCGGCGCTCAGGGTTGAGATGCGGCTGGAAATCGCCCGTCTGCATCAACGCCTTGGGGCGACGATGATCTATGTCACCCATGATCAGGTCGAGGCACTGACACTGGCGGATCGGATTGTCGTGTTGAACGCCGGTCTGGTCCAACAGGTCGGCAGTCCGCTGGAGCTGTATGAACGCCCCGCAAACAAATTCGTCGCGCAATTCATCGGCTCGCCGACGATGAATGTGATCCCGATTTCCGGATCAGAGGCAGGTGTTGTCATGGCCGACGGTACCGAGCTGGACATCGTCTTTCGGGCTGATGTGCCAGATGTGGCAGAGCTCGGTATTCGCCCAGAACATCTGGATGTGGTGGCACCGGGCGCTGGCGATGTGGATGCGGTGGCTGACGTGGTCGAGCACTTGGGTTCTGACACGAACATCTACGTAAAAACGGAGGCGCTTGGCCCGTTGATGGTGCGAAAACATGGGAATATTCCGGCGAAATCAGGCGATGCGCTGGGGTTACGTCTTATGCGAGAGAATATTCACGTGTTTGACGCCGGCGGGATGTCGCTAGAATTCAGGGGTGGGACACGTTCTGTATGAGGCGGATCAGTCGCGCCGTGCAGAATGCATTATCTGGAGAGCAGTGTTCCGACCTGCCGGGTGGTGTTAGTGTTAAGATATCAATGAACGGTTTGAGCGCTTGGCCACGAGCGCGCTACACCTGTGATGAATAGCGTAAGGCAATAAGAACCTGGCAGCTGTCGGTCTGTCTGACCCTGCTGGGTGGATCGCCTTGCGTCTTTTTGTGGATGATCCTCGACACGGTCCGGGCACCACAACAGCGCAGGTCGGGGTGGGGTGTGCGCGATATAGTCATGCAGCCCGAACGATGAATCAGAATGCCGCCTGATCTTGATGGCACGACTTTCGAACATGATGGCGTGCGCTATGAGTTCTCGACAGATGAAGGCCGATATCACGTGCGCCTACACGAAGCGGATGGATCTATTAATGATTACACGGTGCATTCAGCGGTAGGGGTCGCGCCGCTTCAACAATGTCTGATCGAAACCGAACCGGGTCGGCTGCAGAGCTTTGACGTTGTCTGGGATGTCGCCGAGTAACGATGGTGCTACCTGTATCCAGATCAAACCCTTCCGCCAGAGGACGGGCTGCATTGGACCGGCCCGTACAAGAACTGGAACGGGCTCTGCGCCGAACGCCATGCAACGGGGTACGAAAAGCGAATTTATGCCACCCGCCAGGCGTATTCATCCACGCAGGCGGAATCGGCGTCGGATGCGAGGCGCGTCACGGCCCCGGTTTGCGCCACGTGCAATGGGCGGAGACATCTGGTGCATCGCCCCAGAACGCGTCCAAAGATTATGGGTTTTCTTTTGATCTGTCGCGCGCCGGAACCGAAGCCGCGATTCAGCAATGCGCAATTTGTCATGCCCGCCGGGAACCATTGGGCGGTGGAAACTCTGTCCCGGGCACCGGTTTTCATGACGCTTACAGACTGTCTCTTCTCCGTCCCGGTCTGTACCACGCTGACGGCCAATTTCCGGACGAAGTCTATGTGTACGGTTCGTTTCTGCAGTCGAAGATGTATAACAAATGCGTCGGCTGCCTGACCTGACAACACTTGCCCTTGACCCGGGCCAACCCGACCTCATTCGGGCAACCGCTTTGTGGTTGCTATCGCAGGGCGCTGACGAGCATGCCGCCGATCAGGCGGCCCCTCTGCTTGAGGATGCCAACCCGGTGGTGCGGGCAGCCGCAATCACGGTTCAACGTGCGGCGCTGGCGCAGACTCAGGTTGAACGGCTTATCGGGTTCTCACGGATCCTAGCAAAATGGTTTAGATCGAGATGGCAAAAGCCCTTTTGGGCACTCCGATCGCCCATCCCCCGGCCCAGCTCGGGATGCAGATGCGCGTGGCGATGTCCGCGTGGCAACAGTCCTTGCAAGCGCGGATCGAATTTCCGGAAACGCATATGGTTCTGGGTGGAATGGCGTTGACCTTGCGCAATTTTCCAGCCGCCAAAAGCGCGTTCCGCCAAGTGGTAACAAAGGACCCGCAGCGCGAAGAAGCATGGGTTATCCTGATCCGCATAACGGCAGCAAGGGACGGGCGCGACAGCCACCCTGAGGGTACTGGACGAGGCATTGCAGCGCCTGCCCGGCAGCCCTGCCTTGAATGAATTGCGGACGTCGGTTGCGGCACAATGAACAGAAAGGAGGCAGGTTCGGTGGTCTTATGAATTCCGGGTCTGAACCTTTGACACGCGTAAAAGACTAAGAAATGTGACCAGTATATTTGGCTATTGGATGACTCATGTTGACGGCGTTGTGCACCATACCGCTGGCGGCGCAAGCACAGGAATAACTGCGCTTAGGTCTTTAGATTATCGTGGGCCATCTGCCTGCGGATTTGGCTCTGCGGCCATTCGGTCAGTTCGGTGCAGGCGGGTTGAGGGATCTGATGGAGAACCGCGTTCACTACAAAAACGCCACCACACGCATGCGAAGACCGCAACCACCTTCTGTCACCCGACATTGACCACTGGCGCCAACCTGACGACGCATCGATGGTGGGGCGCTTCTTGGTATGTTTCAAGATTAGCCTCGGCTCGCGGAACAGATGACCGTGAAACGAAAGTTTGACCGAGAGCGTTCGCGTCAACTCTGATCCCGGATCGCCGCGATGACCATATCAAGCGCGCGATCCAGATCGTCCCGGCTGATGGTCAGCGGAGGAGACAGCGTCAGCACGCAACCCTGGCTGATCTTGAAGCTCAGCCCGCCATTCAGGCAGTCATAGTAGATACGCTCGGCACAGGCATTGTCGGCCTCGCGTGTGCTGCGGCTTTTGACGATTTCAACGCCGAACATCAGGCCGCGCCCGCGGATATCTCCCGCGATATCGACATGAGCCAGTTCCGTTTGCAGGCGCGCTATCGCGTGCGCCCCCAATTCGGCGGATCGGTAGACCAGACCTTCATCTTCGATGATCTGGATCGTGGTCAGCGCTGCGCGCGCGGTCACAGGGTTCTTTTCGTGCGTATAGTGCCCGATTGCAAAATCTCCGCAGACGTCCAGATCGCGACGGGCGACGCAAGCCGCGATGGGCAAGATGCCCCCGCCCAAGGCTTTGCCCAATGTCACGATGTCGGGCACGATCTCATCATGCTCAAAAGCGAACATCTTGCCGGTCTTGCCCAGACCGGTGGGAATCTCATCCATGATCAGCAGCGCGCCATGGCGGTTACAGGCCTCACGCACCGATTTCCAGAACCCAGCCGGCGGCACATAAGGCACGGCTCGCATGGGTTCCGCGATCACGGCGGCCACATCCCCCTCGCGCTCCAAAGCGAATTCAACCATCTTGGCGCAGGCCAGACCACAGGTTTCAGGCCCGGCGTGGTTGTAGGGGCAGCGATAGCAGGCGAAGGGCGCGACATGTTCGGCCCCTGGCATCAGAGGGCCTGCGATATGGCTGCGGAACGTCGCCTCGCCACCGACCGAGGCCGCTCCGAAGCCTGCCCCGTGGAACGCGTCCCAGAAACTGACGGTCTTGAACCGGCCCGTCGCGGCGCGCGCGATTTTTAGCGCTACCTCATTGGCGTCTGACCCGCCGGTGGTGAACAGCGTCTTGCCCAGATCACCGGGCGCAATCTCGGCCAGCTTCTCGGCCAGCTCCACCGCCGGGTCATTGGTGAACCGGCGCGGTGCAAAGGGCAGATCATCCAACTGGGCCTTGATCGCCTCGACCAGACGCGGATGGCCATAGCCGATGTGGTGGACCGAATTGCCATGGAAATCCATGTAGCGGCGGCCATCCATATCCTCGATCCAGATGCCATCAGCCTTGGCGATCGTGCTGACGCAGGGGCTGGACAGGCTTTGATGCAAAAACGCGTCTGAATCCCGTTTCAGCAGCGGCGCAGAACGTGGGCCAATCGACGACTTCAACCACGATTTGCGCGCATCCGAGGTGTTGGACTCGCCTTCGGTGTGGGTGATGCTGACTGACATATGATCCTCGATTCTGGCTTGCATCCGCTGAAATCAAAAGCGCGAGGCCCCTTTGTGGGCCCCGCGAGTTGGGGAGAAATTCAAGTTTCTCTTATGTCCTCACCTTGGCCATGGTAGGGAGTATGTTTTGACGTTGGTGAAGAACTTGATGGCTTCGATGACGCCTTCTTTGACGCCGTTTCCAGAGTCCTTGATACCGCCGAAGGGGGACATCTCGATGCGGTAGCCGGGTTGTTCCCAGATGTTGCAGGTGCCCACGTTGAGCCCGTTGATATAGGCGATGGCGCGGTTCAGGTCGTTGGTGCAGACGCCCGACGACAGGCCGAACTCGGTGGAGTTCGAGATCGCCATGACCTCTTCATCATTGTCCGGCACACGGACGATGGGGATGATGGGGCCGAAGGTTTCTTCCATCACCAGCTCGCTGTCATGAGGGACCTTGTCCACCACGATGGGGGGCAGCAGCGCACCCTGGCGGCCGGGGTGGTAAAGGATCTCGGCCCCTTCCTTCTCGGCCTGATAGACGCGGTTCTCGAACACTTCCGCCGCCTTGTCGTGGATCACGCAGCCCAGTTCGGTCTCGGGGTCCTGCGGGTCGCCGAACTTGATCTTCTTGGCCTTCTCCAGCACCAGCGGCACGAAGGTGTCGGCCACGCTGTCCTGCACCAGAATGCGCTTGATCGCGGTGCAGCGCTGGCCCGAGTTGCCGGTGGCTCCGGCCACGGCGATGGTCGCGGCCTTGTCCAGATCGGCATCGGAAAGGTCGTTCAGAACGATCAGCGGGTCATTGCCCCCCAGTTCCAGCGCCTGACGTTTATAGACCGCCTTGGCCGCAATCATCTTGCCCACCGGAACACCGCCGGTGAAGGTGATGATGTCGATCTTGTCATTGACGATCATCTCTTCGCCAATATCCTGCGGCCAGCCGGTGACCACCTGGAACATCTCGGGCGGCAGGCCCGCTTCGTACAGGATATCCGCCAGCGTCAGGGCCGTCAGCGGCGTCAGCTCGGTCGGTTTGCACACCATGCAATTGTTCGATGCAATCGAAGGCGCGATCTTGTGGCTGACCATGTTCAGCGGGTGGTTGAAGGGGGTGATCGCGCTGATCGCGCCCACCGGTTCGCGGGTGGTGAAGATCTTGCGATCCTTGCCGTTGTGGGTCAGGTCGCAGGAAAAGATCTCGCCATCATCGTTCAGCGCCTCGGCGGCAGCGAATTGATAGACATCCTGCGCGCGCTTGGTTTCGTAGATCGCGTGCTGGTGGCAGATGCCCAGCTCCAGCACCAGCCATTTGGCCAGATATTCGCGGCGCTCGCCGATCAGTTCTCCGGCGCGTTGCAGGATCTGGCTGCGCTCGTAGCGCGTCAGCTTGGGCTTATACGCCGCTGCAATCTCGAACGCCTTGCGGGCGTGCTCGGCCTTGCCCGCGGGGACATGGCCAATCACTTCGTTGGTGTAGGGGTAGAGAACCGGCACCGTCTCGTCGGTAAAGACGATCTCGCCGCCAATGCGCATCCCTTCGTTTCTGATCTCAGACACGGTCTGGTCCTTCATGGCTTACTGCGCCGCCGCTGTTGTGGCGTAGAAAAACGCATCAAAGTTGCGCAGATCGGGCGCGTTGCCCAGATCGATCACGCGGTTGACGATGAAGGGCACCTCCTGCTCGGTCAAGCCGCCATGGCTGCGCAGCGGCTCACCCAAGGCGGCCAGATCATGGCGATCCTCAGAGGTGCCGATGGTCAGCTCACCGATACAGACCATGGTCAGGTCACCGATGCGGTCGGCGGGCAGTTCGTATTTGGCAACCGCCTCTTCCTTGGTCAGCACTTCCAGCATCTCGGGCAGGGCTGCAACCTTGGCCTTGACCTCATCGCGGTCGGCGCCTTCGGGCAGGTAAACCGTGGCGAACGACCCCAGCGCGCCGTGGTGAACCACGTACGGGTCGGTGATCGGCAGGATCACGCGGGCCTTGCCCTCACCCAGCCACTCGTCGAACACGTCCTGCATGTAGATGACTGACGGCTCTTTCGAGACCAGCTCGTGCTTGGCTTTCATGCCATGGTCGGCGGTGACGACGATGGCGGCACCCATTTCATCCAGCTGTGCCAAGTACTTGTCGAACATGGCGTAGAAATCCAGCGCGCCCTGCTCTTCGGGGGCGAACTTGTGCTGCACATAGTCGGTGGTCGACAGGTACATCACATCCGGGCGCATCTCTTTCAGCAGCTTCACACCAGCGGCAAAGACAAATTCCGACAGTTCGGCGGAATACACTTCAGGAACCGGCATGCCCAGCCAGGCGCTGGCATTGTCGATGCCGTGCTCGGCCTTGGTGGTCTCGCCCGAGCGCTCTGCCGAGAAGGCAACAGCGCGGTCGTCGTCGAACTTCAGCCCAGCACCCAGCAGGGCCCGCAGCTTGTCCTTGGCGGTGACCATGGCGACGCGATAGCCGGCCTCGTAGAATTGCGAGAAGATGGTCGGCGCGCGCAGGAACCGCACATCGTTCATCATCACCTCTTCACCGGTTTCCGGGTCATAGAGGAAGTTGCCGCAAATCCCATGCACGATCGGCGGGCGACCGGTGGCGATGGACAGGTTATTGGGGTTGGTAAAGCTGGGGATCACCGAATGCGCCAGTCGGTCGGTGCCGGTCTCGCGGATGCGCTTGAGCGTCGGCATCAGGCCCTTGGCGATGGCGACCTCAAGGTATTCCGGCTCGCAGCCGTCCAGACAGATGGCAATGGCAGGCACTTTGGGGGCCGGATAGACACGCTCATTCGCGGTCACGGGGGTGTGGATGGTCATTTGAGAGTGTCCTTCTTATGCGGCCAGTTTGGCGCGTTCTTCCAGCGCAAGAGCCGGAGGCGCCGCGCTGGCGACCCCCATCTCGGCCAGGGTTTCCTTGGCGGCAGATACAACCTGCCGCATCACATGCTCATCCATCTGCCCGATGCAGCCGACGCGGAAACTGTCCACAACCGTCAGCTTGCCCGGATAGATGATAAAGCCTTTGTCCTTCATCAGATCGTAAAAGCGGTCGAACACGAACTTCTCGTCCGCAGGGCAGAAAAACGTCACGATGATCGGGCTCAGCCAGCGGTTCTGCAGCAGCGTCTCGAAGCCCAGCTCGCGCATGCCTGCGACCATCACGTCGCGATTGCGGGTATAGCGCGCGCCGCGCCCCGCCACACCGCCCTCGGCCTCATGCGCGCGCAGCGCTTCCAAAAAGGCTGCAACCACATGGGTCGGCGGCGTGAACCGCCACTGGCCGGTCTTTTCCATATGCGCCCATTGCGCATGCACATCGAGGCTCAGCGAGTGGCTGTTGCCCTTCGCCGCCTCAAGCTCATCCTTGCGGGCGATGATAAAGCCAAAGCCCGGCACGCCCTCGATGCATTTATTGGCCGAGGACACCATCGCCTCATACCGGATGTCCGAGGGTTTGAGTTCAATCGCACCAAAAGCCGACATCGAGTCGATCAGCAGCTTGCGGCCCGCCGCATAAACCGCCTCGGAAATCTCCTCGACCGGGTTCAGAATGCCCGAGGACGTCTCGCAATGGATCGCAACCACATGGGTGATCGCAGGGTCCTTGGCCAGGATCTCGGCCACTTCCGAACCGCGCGGCGGCAGGTAATCGCCCTTGTCCAGCACCAGATGATCGCGGCCCAGATACTGCAACGTCTGCGCCGAGCGTTGCCCATAGGCCCCGTTCGCCAGCACCAGCGCCTTGCCGTCCTCCGGGATGAACGAGGCCAGCATCGCCTCAACCGCAAAACTGCCCGAACCCTGCATCGGAACACAGTCAAACGCTTCGGCCCCTTCACCCAGCAGCGCCAGCAGCCGCGACCGCATATCCCGCGTCATCGCCCGGAAATCATCATCCCAGCTGCCCCAGTCCCGCAACATCGCCTGCTTCACCGCATAAGACGTCGTTAAAGGTCCAGGCGTCAGAAGGTAAGGTTCACCCAGGCGAGGGGCATCGATTGCGGGATCAGGTTGTGTCATCTCGAGGCTCCGATTACGCATTTCGAAAACAGATGTGCATTACCCAGACCCATATGTAAAATTGCAAAAATCAATCTTATTATAAGATCACCCTATGATTCATAAACAGGATGAGAAATGCGCCACAGCCAGTTGAAGGCCTTCCACCACGTTGCACTGCATGGCGGGTTTTCCCGTGCGGCCGAAGCGCTGTTTCTGACCCAGCCTGCGGTTTCTGAACAGGTGCGAAAACTTGAGCAAGATCATGATCTTCTGCTATTTCAACGTGAACGCAAGCGTGTCTTTCTGACCCCTCAGGGCGAGCAATTGTTCCGCTTTACCAAGCAGTATTTCGAGCTTGAAAGCCAGATCGAGGACTTTCTGTCCGAATCCAAAGCCGCGATTGAGGGCGAGTTACGCATCATCGCGGACTCAGCGCATCATCTGACCGACTTCCTGGGCCCGTTCCGGGCGGCTTTTCCCAGCATCACCGTGGTTGTCAGATCGGGAAATACAAACGAAATTCTTGAAGAGCTACGGGCCTATAATGCCGAGATCGGTATTGTGGGCAGCCCGTCCCCGGGCAAGGATATGACCATGCTGAATTTGGGCGAAACCAGTATCGTGGCCTTTGCCGGCCGTGAATTGCTGCCCAAAACGATGACTTCGCTGACGGTTCATGATCTGAAAGACCTGCCCTTGATTTTTCGCGAGCGCGGGTCAAAAACCCGGCAGAAACTTGAAGAAGAGGCCAGTCGCAGGGGGGTCGTTCTCAAGCCAGCGATCGTTGCCGAGGGGCGCGAGGCCGTCCGCGAGCTGGTTGCGTCAGGGGCAGGGATCGGATTTGTGTCGCGCGCAGAATTTGGTCGCGATGATCGGTTACGTGAGATCGAATTGAAGGATGCCGACCTGCGCATGGGCGAAAGCATGATCTACATGACCCAACGGCGTGATGTGAAAGTGATCCGCGCTTTCATGGATTTTGTAAATGAGATTCAAGCCAAGAAAGGCGCCCCCGCAGATGGATAGCTGCAGGGACGTCCATCGCAATCGTTACTGGCTGCGCCAGGCTTGTGTGCGTCGCAGGATGCCCTTCGACGCGATCAGGTGCAGGATGCGGGCCCCGGCATTGGTATAGAAGATCATCATACCCATCGCGGCAGCTGGCGCGATATCACCTGCATCATCCATGTTCAGCACCGCAATCGAGGCCAGTGTTGTCTTGGGTGAATACAGGAACACGACCGCAGAGACAGTCGTCATCGCGTTGACGAACAGGTAGATCGAGATATCAAGCACCGCAGGCAAACAGACCGGCACCGTCACCCGGGCGAACAGCTTCATCGTCGGCTGTTTGAGTGAGGCAGAGACAGATTCAAACTCTCGGTCCATCTGCTTGAGCGCGGTTACTGCGGTCAGGTGTGACACGGTATAGAAATGTGTCACCGAGCAGATCACAAGAATGGCCATTGTGCCATAGATCGCGTTCAACGGGTTGGCCGGGTTGTTGAAGAAAAAGATATAGGCCAAGCCCAAAACCATTCCCGGGATCGCCATGGGCAGCATAGCAAACATCTGGAACAACGCGCGTCCGGTTTTGAACCCGTTTGATTTTTCAACAAGATAGGCGCCGAAAAACACGACCGAAGTGCCGATCACTGCAGTCAGCAATGCCATCCTGATCGAGTTGAAATACGATGCCCAACCACCGCCATCCATGCGGTTGAAGTCATAGTTGCGCAGGCTCAGGCTCAGATCGTAAGGCCAGAATTTGATCAATGCAGCGAACTGACAGACCGCCAGAATGCCCACAATGAACAGGGCGACAAGGCTGCAATAGGCCAGCATGATACGATCAGTTTTTGGGTTCGGGTTCGGCTGATATGGCACGGAACGCGCCGACAGCAGTGCCACCTGTTTCGACTGCACCAACCGGTCTATCGCAAAGGCCAGGATCGCCGGCACCACCAGAACAACGGACACAACAGCGCCCATTTCAAAGTTCTGCTGACCGATCACCTGCTTGAAGATATCGACTGCCAGAACGTTGAACTGTCCACCAATAACCTTAGGAAGACCAAAATCCGTGATCACCAGGTTGAACACCACAAAAGCAGCTGAGATCAAACCATAGCGCACGCCGGGGATGGTCACGGTCCAGAAGGTCCGCCATGGCGTCGAGCGCAGACTGGCGGCCGCCTCGTACAGCCGGGCGTCGGAAATGGCCAAAGCTGTCGAAATGATGATGAACGCATGCGGAAAGGTAAAAAAGACCGAACCTATGATGATCCCGATAGGCCCATAGATACTGGCGCCAAACAGCAGTTCCTTGATCATACCCTGATTGCCGAAGAGATACACCAAGGCGATCCCCGGCAAGAGGGACGGCACAAGAATTGGGGCCATCGCAACCAGACGGAACAGACCTTTGAAGCGCATACAGCTGCGGTTCAGCGCATAGGCAAACCAGAAGGCCAGCGTTACGGTTATGATCGTAACGACGACAGATATCCAAAGTGAGTTCTTGATCGAGTTGAACAGTGCCGGGGTCGAGAAGTAGCTGACGAAGTTGTCCACGCCCGTCGATTTGACCGGCCGCAACTGAACCCTGCGGAACGTGTTCGAATCCAGTTCGACCCAATCGGTGCCAGTTTGCAGATTGGACCCGATCAGGAACCGCCCATCTGGTACGGTATTGCGGATCTGGTACATCACCGGGCTGCGGAAACTGAAATCCGGGAAAAACGGAGTGACAGACAGCCGTCCGTCCGAGCCGGTCGACAAGTCTTGTTCGCTATATGCTCCGGTTTCGGCATTCAGCTGAGCTCCATTCAGTACGGTGCCGCTGAATACGCCATTGTCGTCGCTGACCTGAAACTCGTATTGCGACAATTCCATGCGAAAGGTCGAAAACGATTTGGACAGCATCGCCCAAAGCGGAAACGCCAGTGTCACGACCAGATACAGGGCGATGATGATCATGCCGCCGCGCATAATGATATCGTCGCGGCTCAGCTTGCCCTTGATGATCGGACCAGCCGGTAGAGAGGTGGTGTCGGTCATCAACCTTCCTCCGCCGGGGTGAAGGCCATCAGGCGGTTTCGGGGCAATTCGATCGTCATCCGGGCACCGTCTTCAAGGCGAAGGCGGCGGACCGCGTTGATCGAAAAATCCGCTATCAGTTCTTCGTCACCAAAAATCTGATGAGACAGGCGGCACCGCCAGAATGAGCCGAGGAACTCCATCTCAGCAATCGTGACTTCAAAGGCGTTTTCCGGCGTCGTAATAATGTCCGGCGCACCCGGTGAACGTGCGCCTTCACCATGCGGGATGATATCCTCGGGGCGGACGGCAGCGACGATGCGGTTGCCTTTCTGAAGGTCATGCGGCTCGCATTTCAGGGTCGAACCGCCCAATTCCAATGTCTCGGCATCGCCAGCTACGGCGGGCAGTTGGTTCATTTCTCCGATGAAGTCTGCCACGAACAGGTTGGCCGGATGGCGATAGATTTGGGTCGGGGTGCCGACCTGTTCGATCACGCCATGGTTCATGACCACGATCCGGTCAGCCATGGCCAGCGCTTCTTCCTGATCGTGGGTCACCATGACAGTGGTCACGCCAAGCTTGCGCTGCAGCTCTTTGATTTCATGACGCAAATGCACACGAACCTTGGCGTCCAGCGCTGAAAGCGGTTCGTCCAGCAGCAAGAGACCTGGATTGGTGGCGATGGCACGCGCCAGCGCGATGCGCTGTTGCTGCCCCCCAGAGAGTTGGGCGGGGTATTTGCGCCCCTGATCTGGCAGGCCCACCAATTTTAACAACTCGGCCACACGTACAGCGATCTCGGATTTGCTCCGGCCCGTGTTTTCCAGGCCAAAGGCGATGTTCTTTTCAATCGTCAGATTCGGGAACAGCGCATAAGATTGGAATACGATTCCGAAATCACGTTCGGAGGGGGGCAAGTTCGACACATCCTTGCCATCCTGCATAACCGTGCCTTTGGTTTGCAAATCCAGCCCCGCAATGGCGCGCAGCAAGGTGGTCTTCCCGCAGCCCGAGGGTCCCAGAAAACAGATGAATTCGCCCTCGTTAATGTCCAGAGAAATATCCCGGAGAGCCAGAAAATCGCCAAAAGCCTTCCAGAGGTCTTGGATACTCAGATAGAGATCACCGGGAGAGGTTTTCTTAAGCACGGGGAGTGGTCCTTGAGCTTTGCACAGCGGCCATGACGAGAGAGTGGCCAGAAATTCGCTGTGCCGTTCATTTGAGTTGTAGGGGGGAGTTTATCCAAAGGCCGGAGGGGCGTTAAGCCCCTCCGACGTGAGTGGTTTATTCTTTGGGTTCGGACTTGCCGTCGTAACGCCCTTGCCATTCCTTCAGGATGGCGGCGCGGTTGTTGGCGGCGAATTCGAAATCATTGTCGATCATCGCGTCCAGCAGACCTTCGGGGAAGTGCTCAACCGGCTTTGCGATACCGGGGTAAGCAACAACCGCGTAGCCAACGTTATACATCTCGTTGGCCTCAGGCGTCACCGAGAAGTCCACCAGTTTCTGAGCGGCTTCCAGCTTGTCGGTGCCCGCGACAATCGCGGTTGCTTCCATGTCCCAGCCAACACCTTCGCTGGGAACGATGATGTCCAGCGGGGCACCGTCGGCCTTGGATTTTGCGCCGCGGAATGCAAATGAAATACCGATCGGAATCTCACCAGCGGCAGCCAGCTTACAAGGCTTGGAACCAGAGTGGGTATAGCGTGCGATGTTTTCATGCAGCGCGTCCATGTATTCCCAGCCGCCTTCTTCACCGAACATCTGCAGCCAGCTGGACACGTCCAGGAAGCCGGTGCCCGACGAATTCGGGTTCGGCATGATCACGTGACCCTGATACTGTTCGTCCGTGAGGTCCTTCCATGAGGTTGGCGGCGTCAGCCCGGCTTTTTCGGCTTCGACGGTGTTGTAGCAAACCGAAGCAACCCAAGCGTCCATGCCGACCCAGCTTGGTACATCGCCGCTGTCGACGAATTTCGCATCCAGCTTTTCGACACCAACCGGCGCATAGGGCTCAAGCATATCTTCGGACTTCAGCAGCAGCAGCGAGGTTGCCGCCAGACCCCAGATCACATCGGCCTGCGGGTTGTCGCGCTCGGCTAGCAGTTTGGCGGTGATGATGCCGGTGGAATCACGAACCCAGTTGATCTTGATATCTGGATGCACCGCGTTGAACTGTTCAGCGTAACGCGCCAGATCTTCTGCTTCGACAGCCGTGTAAACGGTCAGCTCGGTTTCCGCGGCGGCGGCCGTGGCCATGATGGCACCGGCTACGATCGCGGCGAACTTGGATGTTGTTTTTTTCATGTGTTCCTCTGTTGTGTTGATTATGACAGATGCGCCATTCTTGTGCGGCACTTCGATTAATTTGCTTCCATGACAGTAATTTGACAAAAACTGAAAACTAAAATCGATAATACCTACTATATGATAAGTTTTTTTTATATATTTCAGACTGACAAAAAATGTTGCATCCAGCAGGTGATACGCCGAATTTTCGTGCGGTTCCCGGGTCATGGCCTCTGCGGCCTGGACGCACCCTCGGTTGTGCTATTGAATTTTCGGGCGAACGGTAGGGCTTGTCGGGTGCCAGGCAACACTGATTTTACGGGAACCGCGTCGATTCCCGCAGGGTCTGAATGCAACAAACGGAACGAATCGACCTGTGTTCAGGTCTCGTTCGCGTGTTCACGATGGGGCATGTCTTCGATTAGGCGCGTTTCCAGAAGTTGACCATTGGAATATAGGATCGGTGTCGAAATGGCTGCGATATGGCTGTTGAATTCACGCAGCGCGCGTAAGGTTTCCAAATGCACATCGCTTGTTTCAAAGCTGTCGATCCTGCCCTTCTGCAGCCGGCGAAAGTGACGTTTGCGACTGTCGCGCTCGGCGCGTTTGATTTCCGTCTTTTCAAGGTTCAAAAGTCGCGCACTTTCGAGATCTTCCGAGATGATGACATTTGTTGCCAGCTTCAGGTTGGCGAGGATCTTCTCGTGCATTTCCTGAACCTCGGACCAGCCCTCCCGAGAGAATTGTTTTCCGCTTTTACCGAGCTCAGAGGCCAGTACCGTCAGTCGTTTGGCGACAACGTCGCCTGCTGTTTCAAGGCGTACGGCGTATTCCAGAACATCCCGGGCAATCTCGGCGTGTCTGGTATCCATCGTATCGTCGGGCAGGGACGCAACAAAAGCGCGAATATCGGTCAGGCACTGGTTCACATCCAAATCCATGGTCTGAACTGCTTCGATCTGTTTGGCGTCTGCGGTCTGGTACAGTTCAAGCAAAGGGCTGAACATTGTCTGTACCAGCTCCGCCATGCGCAATAGCTCGCGTTTAAGGGCCGAGACGGCAAGCGCGGGTGTTGCCGCGGATTCTGGGTCCAAAGCACTGACCGGACGGGCCAACGGGTCGGCCTCGGCCATAGGTTTGCCTATCGGGAACATACGTTCGATCCCCGACCCAAGCTTGCCGCAAAATGGCAGTGATAACAGCAACAAAGAGGCGTTGAAGGCGAGATGGACGTTGACCAGCATCTGACCGTTGTAGTCTCCGCTGATGACGCCCGCACGCAGGGTCAGATTGGCAGCAAACAGGCAAAACACTGCCCATGCGCCACGCAGCGCCAGATTGGCAAACGGAATATGTCGTGCCCGGATTTCCATTCCGCGCGTCAGCCAGACCGGTATCAGGGCGCTGCCCAGATTGGCGCCCAAAACCAGTGACAGCCCGGCCGAGAACGGCAGCGCACCGATCTGAACCAGCGTGACACACATCAGGATCGCGGCCACGGAGCTGTGCATGACAAAGGCCAGAGCAGCACCAACCAGAAAGGCGGTCACATAATCGCGGACCAGATAATCTGCAATTGCCGGCAGAAAAGCACTGTCGCGGATCGGGTCCATGGCTTCGCGCAAAAAGCGCAAAGAAATCAGGATGAACGCCACACCCATCAAAATGCGCCCGATCTGGCGTGGTTTCTTTCGATCAGACTTGACGAACAGCCAGCCTCCGATCGCCAGAAGCAAGGGAACCAGCCAGTCCAGCTCGAACGACAGAATCTGAATCACCAGGGCCGATCCAAGGTCGCCGCCCAAAACAATCGCAAGCCCCGCGGGAAAGGCAAGATAGCCGCCAGCGGCAAAGCCCGAAGCCAGCAAGGCAACTGCGGCCGAACTTTGCAGGACGACAGCCATCAACAGCCCCGTCACGCTGGAGCGAACCACGCCGCTGTTGCGTGTGAGCAGTCGCTGGAAAGAAGAACCATAGCTGCGTTCGATCCCGGTGCGCACCATGCGGACCGCAAACAGCAACAGCATTGTCGCACCTGCCAGTTGCGTTAAAAAAACCAATATTGCCATTATCCGTTGCCTTCAGATTCCGGCCGGTCTTCTGCCTGCCTGGGGATGCGGGAAAGGTGCGTTTGGATCAAGGAATGTTCTTTCATTCTTCGGGCGTCCAAGTTTTGATCTGCCATCGCGCCAGCTTTGCAGTCGTTTTCTTGCCAGGGGATGTGTCCGTAATCAGGTGATCCACCACATGTGGCTCAAAGCCTTGATGTGGCCCGGTCAAGTCGAATTTTTGGTGGACCATTGCGACGGTAACCTGGCTGGTCCGCTCGACAACGACGGATGCAAGATCGGCCTCGTTCGGGCTTTGGAACAGGAAGCCGAATTTCACATCCAGCGCGTCGGGGCTCAGGATGGCCATGTCATATGTGTAACGCCGGGCCTGGGTCTCGGCCATCAGGCCAAAAGCGCCCAATTCCTCTTTGCGCAGTTCGCCGCCCAGCAAGAATACGCGGTTTTCGTTATGCTCCAGTAACTTATGCGCCACATTCGTCGAATTGGTGACAACTGTCAGAGAATTTCTGGCCCGCAGTGCCTCAGCCACGAAAGCGGTTGTGCTTCCCACATCCAGAAACAGCGTCGCGCCGTCCGGAACGATTTCGGCTGTTAACTTTGCGATTTGTCTTTTTTCGTCCGTATGTTCGCCCAGCCGTTGGAAGAAACTGAATTCGTGCTGGGCTTCCAGCGATCGTACGCCGCCATGCGCACGTTCGACGATGCCCAGCTTGGACAGCGACTTTATCGTACGCCTTATTGTCTCGTCAGATACGCTCAACAACTCGGCCATATCTGCGTTACGGGCGTGACCGCCGAATTGACGCAAACCTTCAAGGAACTGCATCTCTCGCGGCGAAAGCGAATTCTTGCCCTTCATGAGGGTCTACCTTTTTAAGTTGTACAATTCTTGCACCGCTCAACAAGATAGTCCACAGTTTTGTTGTTTTTGGCTATAAAAACCACAAAAATGGGGTTGCTTGGGTGACTTGTGGGCGCGAGTTGTTTTGCTCATCCAGTCCAGATTCTGCGCAAGGGCGCGGAGTTATGCAGATTTGTGCGCATAGCGGTACCTTTGTTGTCGCGACCTGGTTCCGGCGCTTGGGCGGTGCGAAATCTTATGTTTTCCGAAGCCTTGCGGAGGTGCTGCTAGAAGAGGTCGCAGGCAATCGCACCCCCTTGGGGCGTGCGTCGGCTTGTTTAAACCGTTGTCCGTCACGTACGAGACGTGACCTAAAGTCTGAATTGTCCGTCAGGCTGCAACAAGACCTGCAAGTCGCTGACCTGTTTACCCTCGATTCGACCAAGCAGCACCCGCGCCATGGCGCGACCGGTCTCCGAAAGATCTTCGGTCACCGTTTCGATTCTGGGTCTCAGGTAATTGGCGATGGGCGAGGCGCGTTTGGCCACCACATCCGCCTCGACGCCCGGTGTCCACCCTGCATCTGTCAACGCTGCAAGCGTCATCAGCGCCATCGCTTCTCCAACGCAAATATGTCCGTCCGGCGGATCGTCGCTGCGGGTCAGTTTCAGCAGTGTGTCTGATATTTGATCCGGAGGGCTGTCGAGGCTCACATTTTCGGGAATGGTGAATCGCACACCCAGCGAGCGAATGGCCTGCATCGCGCCGTATTGTAGATGTTGGCGGAAAGTGAAGCGCTCTTCCGGCATTACCATGCAGATGTGCTGACGTCCTTTTGCCACCAGCCGTTCGACCCCCAGTCGCGCGAACATGGCGTTATCGAAATCCACATAAGGGTGCTGCCGCGTGAAGTCGGTGCGCCCATGGCTGACAAACGGAAAATCGTGTTCCAGAAGATACCTGGCACGTACATCAAAGGACTCCGTGCGGGTGAAGACCACCGCATCGGCCAGTGCATTCCGCCGGATGTTGCGCACAACTTCAAGTCGGTCCGCCGCAATATGATCGGGCATAATGTTGATCGCGTATCCAGTGCCGGTCAGCCCCTGGGTAAAGCCGCGAATGAACTCGGATGTGAAGCCCAGAAACTCGTGATCAGGGTTCAGCAGTAGGCTGATGACCTTGGTGCGCCCCGTGCGCAGACGCTGCGCTGCGCGATTGGGAACATAGCCAACCTGATCTGCAATCCGATGCACTTTTTCCCGCGTTGCCTTGGCGATACGCGGGTCATCCGCCAAGGCCCGCGAGACCGTCGTTATCGCAAAGCCTGCCAGATCAGCGACCGTGCGCAGGGTCGGGCGCGCGGCTTCTTCCGGTTGATCTGCGGTGTGTTCCTGCATGGGGCCTGCGAACGGTTGAGTCGTGTTTTGACACTGTAACAACAACATTTAAAACGTTGCAACACCGAAATTTAAAATCGTACATTCCGATAAATATCCTCGAATAGCTAATGAAAACAATTTACTAAATGATTTGCGTTCGACGAAAACAAACTATTGACAGATACCGTATTTGCAACGTTACATTAGCGAGTATATTCGACTCGGGAAAACCCGGTCTTCATCCACAGGGAGGTTATCGGATGAACATCACCAAGAAACTCAAGTTGAGCGCCGCCGCGCTGGCATTGACAGCGGGCGTGGCATCAGCTGGCGAGGTTGAGGTCCTGCATTGGTGGACGTCGGGCGGCGAAGCGGCAGCTCTGAACGTTCTGAAAGGCGATCTCGAAGGGCAGGGCATCGGTTGGCAGGACATGCCGGTTGCAGGTGGCGGCGGTGAAAGCGCCATGACCGTACTGCGTGCCCGGGTCACGGCAGGCAATGCGCCGACCGCCGTGCAGATGCTGGGTTTTGACATTCAGGACTGGGCCGCCGAGGGCGCGCTGGCAAATCTGAACGACGTTGCCGCTCAGGAAGGCTGGGACGAGGTTGTGCCCGATGCGCTGAAGGCGTTTGCCAAGCATGACGGCAAGTGGATTTCGGCACCAGTGAACGTGCACTCGACCAACTGGGTGTGGGCGAACAAGGCCGTTTTGGATGCGAACGGTATTGCGCCTCCGACCAACTGGGACGAGTTCGTTGCCGCTGTAAACACTCTGAAAGAGGCTGGCATCACCCCGATCGCGCATGGGGGTCAGGCCTGGCAGGACGCGACTGTATTTGATGCGGTTGTTATGTCGACCATGGGCCCGGATGGCTACAAGGCTGCATTCATCGATCTGGATGAGGAAGCACTGGGTTCCGATGGGATGAAAGAGTCGTTCGAACGTATGGCTTTCATCCGCGACAACGTGGACGAGAACTTCTCGGGACGTGACTGGAACCTGGCAACAGCCATGGTCATCAACGGCGAGGCCGGTTTCCAGATGATGGGCGATTGGGCCAAAGGCGAATTCCTGAATGCGGGCAAAGTCCCGGGCGAGGATTTCCTGTGCTTCCGTTTCCCCGGCACCGCCGATCAGGTGACATTCAACGCCGACCAGTTTGCGATGTTCGATCAGGGCGGCACGGTGTCGTCCGAGCAGGCCGCTCTGGCCAGCGCGATTCTGTCGCCAAACTTCCAGTCAGCCTTCAACGTGGTCAAAGGCTCGGTGCCGGCGCGGACAGATGTGTCCGATGCGGATTTTGACGCCTGCGGCAAGCAGGGCATGAAGGATCTGGCAGCGGCAGCTTCTTCGGGTAACCTTTACGGTTCGATGGCGCATGGCCACTCGGCTCCGGCCTCGGTCAAGAATGCGATCTATGACGTTGTGACCGCTCATTTCAACGGCGAGTATGACAGCGAAACCGCTGTCGGCGAACTGGTCGACGCTGTGTCGATCGCCAAGTAACGCCTCCCGGACGGGGCGGCCGGTTCGCCGGTGGCCCTGTCCATACGTTCCCCCAACTCACATCCAAGAGGCAGCCCATGTCGAACATGGCCGAGGCGGATTTCAAAACCCGTCTGCAAAACTGGATACCCAAACTGGTCCTGTCTCCGTCGCTGGCGATGGTGCTGCTGTTTGTCTATGGGTTCATCCTGTTCACCGTCTATCTTTCCTTTACCGACAGCCGGATTTTGCCCAGTTACGGTATGGTTGGGTTCGAGAACTATGACAAACTGTTCCGCCTGAGCCATTGGAACATCGCGATCACCAATCTGGGCATCTTTGCATCGCTCTATATCGTGATCTGCTGTGCCATCGGTCTGGGTCTTGCGATTTTTCTGGACCAGAAAATTCGTGTCGAAGGCGGTTTGCGCACAATTTACCTGTACCCGATGGCGCTTAGCTTCATCGTGACAGGGACTGCTTGGAAATGGATGCTGGACCCTGGTATCGGCATCGAGAACACCATGCATTTGTGGGGTTTTGAGAACTTTGAGTTTGACTGGATCAAAGACCGGGATTTCGCCATCTACACAGTAGTCCTGGCCGCCGTCTGGCAGACCAGCGGCTTTGTCATGGCAATGTTTCTGGCCGGGTTGCGCGGCATTGATAACGAAATTCTGAAAGCTGCCCAAATGGATGGCGCGTCGAATTGGAATCTGTATCGCCGTATCATCATCCCGCAGTTGCGACCCGCTTTTTTGTCGGCCTTCGTGATCCTCAGCCACCTTGCAATCAAAAGCTATGACCTTGTTATCGCGCTGACCGGCGGTGGCCCGGGTCGGGCGACTGAACTGCCTGCAACATTCATGTATTCCTACACATTTACGCGGAATCAGATGGGGATTGGTGCAGCCTCGGCGGTGATCATGCTGATGACCATTGCCGCGATCATGATCCCATATCTTTACGCCGAATTGCGGGAGAAGAAATAATGTCTGTCGCAACACAAGATACCGCAATCCGCACCGGTCGCGTCACGCGAACCCTGATTTACGTCACCTTGCTGGTCTTTGCGCTGTTCTACCTTCTGCCGCTCTTTGTTATGGTGATCAACTCGCTCAAGCCGCTTGAGGAAATCACCGGAGGCAACATCATTGCCTTGCCCGAGGTCTGGACGCTCGATGCCTGGAAAAAGGCGTGGTCCGAGGCGCAGGTGGGCGTGAACCAGACCGGGTTGAAGCCGTATTTCTGGAACTCGATCAAGATGGTGGTGCCGGCGGTGATCGTCTCGACCATGCTTGGCGCGCTCAATGGATATGTGTTGACCAAATGGCGGTTCCGGGGCGATACGATCCTGTTTGGCCTGATGCTGTTTGCCTGCTTCATCCCCTTTCAAATCGTTCTGATCCCGATGGCCCGCGTGCTGGGCCTGTTGGGTCTGGCCGGGTCAACCTGGGGTCTGGTGCTGGTGCATCTGGTTTACGGTGTCGGCTTTACCACACTGTATTTCCGCAATTACTATGCCGCATTCCCGACCGAGCTGGTGCGGGCAGCGCAGATCGACGGCGCCGGGTTCTTTCAGATTTTCTGGCGCATCCTTCTGCCGTCGTCGGGTCCGATCATCGTGGTCAGCGTCATATGGCAGTTCACCAATATCTGGAACGACTTCCTGTTCGGGGCGTCCTTTGCAGATTTCGACAGCCAGCCGATGACTGTCGCGCTGAACAACCTCGTGCAATCTTCAACGGGTGTTAAGGAGTACAATGTGCACTTTGCAGGTGCCATCCTTGCTGCCCTTCCCACTCTTCTCGTCTATGTCGTCGCCGGTCGCTATTTTGTGCGCGGTCTGATGGCAGGCTCTGTCAAAGGCTGATCCAATGGGTTTTCTTGATATCGACAACGCAACCAAATCCTACGGCTCGGTCGAGGTCCTGCACAAAGTGGACATCGCCGTGGAAGAGGGCGAGTTTCTTGTCCTTGTTGGTCCGTCCGGCTGTGGCAAATCCACCTTGCTTAACATGATCGCGGGGCTGGAAGAGATCACCAGCGGCGAGATCCGGATCAAGGATCAGGTGATGAACGGGGTGCACCCGTCGAACCGCAATATCGCGATGGTGTTCCAGTCCTACGCTCTCTATCCAAACATGACCGTGGGGCAGAACATCACCTTTGGCCTTGAGATGCACGGTGTGCCCAAGGAGGATCGTGAAAAGGCCATGGCGGACGTTGCCAAATTGCTGCAGATCGAACAGTTGCTGGATCGCAAGCCGGGCCAGCTGTCCGGCGGGCAGCGTCAGCGGGTGGCCATGGGCCGGGCGCTGGTGCGCGACCCGGACGTGTTCCTGTTTGACGAGCCGCTGTCGAACCTTGATGCCAAGTTGCGCGTCGATATGCGGACCGAGATCAAGAAGCTGCACCAGAAGCTGGGCACCACCATCGTCTACGTGACCCATGACCAGATCGAGGCTTTGACCCTGTCGACCCGCATCGCGGTGATGAATGGAGGCTATGTTCAGCAGTTGGGCACGCCCAAGGAAATCTATGACACACCGGCCAACCTGTTCGTGGCGACCTTTATGGGTTCGCCGTCGATGAACCTTATCGCGGTTGCCTTGCGGTCTGAAAGCAACGCGCTTTATGCGGATACGGTAAATTCGGACGGTGACAAGATCAGCCTGGCTATTTCTGACCCAACGCCAAACCAGATGGGATATGCGGGCCAGTCTGTTCTGCTGGGCGTGCGCCCTGAGGCGTTGACCGATATCGAAGGCGCTGATCAGACGTCGCGCCATGTTGAACAGGTTCAGTCCAATGTTGATGTGATCGAACCCGCCGGGTCTGACACTTTTGTCGCGACCACGATCGGGGGTGCTGAATGCGTCGCCCGCATGCGCGCCGACACAAGCGTCTCGGTCGGACAGAGCACGACATTTGCTGTCAACATGGAGAAAGTTGTCCTGTTCGACAAGAAAACCGAAAACAGGATCGCTTGATCGGCGTGGAGTGGTGTTTCGAGATTAATCTCGGGGCCTTGTAGCAATTTGTGTTTCGGGGTCCGCTCATCGTTCTGGACAGATCGGGTTGGATCGGCATGATGCAATTCATGCCCTTACAGATCTTTGAAATTTCGGATGCCTCCCACCATGTTCCGCTCTGGTTGACGTCTGGGGATCGATGCCGGTCCACTTCCGAACAAGCTGTGTGCGCATGCTGAGTTTCCGGTCACAGAGGGTCATCGCGATTGGCGAAGCGATGATTGAATTGGCTGATATCGGTGATGGGACCTATCGCCGAGGGTTTGCCGGTGACACGTTCAATACGGTCTGGCACATGGCGCAGATACCCGAGCATGCGGGTCAGGTTGGCTTTGTGACCAAGGTTGGAACGGACACTGTATCGAATGCGTTCGTGGCACAGGTGCGCGAGGATGGGCTGGACGCCGGGTGCATCGGACACGAGACTGCGCGCACCATGGGGCTTTACATGATCGAGCTGAACGGGGTGGAGCGCAGCTTTCAGTATTGGCGCGACTCATCGGCAGCGCGTCATGTGGCGGATGACCCGGACTGGCTGACCCGCGCGATCAATGGAGCTGGGCTTGTGCATCTGTCTGGCATTACGTTGGCTATACTCTCGCCCGCCGCGCGGCACACCTTGTTGACGGTCCTGGCCGAAGCACGCTCCCAGGGGGTTGTGGTGTCCTTTGACCCGAACGTGCGGCCTCGCCTCTGGTCGTCCAGTGATGAGACACGCGAGGTTTTGGCGATGTTCAATGCAATTACCGACATCGCGCTACCCAGTTTTGACGATGAAAACGCGCTTTGGGGGGATGCCACGCCTGTCGATACGCTGGACCGCCTGCGGCAGGCAGGGGTTGCCGAAATCGTCGTCAAGAACGGAAAAGATGCGGTCGCGGCCTGGACTGATGGAAATGCAACCCGGGTCGAAACCCCATCGGTCGAGGGCATTCGCGATACTTCCGGTGCCGGAGATGCCTTTAACGCAGGCTATCTGTCAGCCCGTTTGCAGGGCCATGCGCAGGGCACGGCCGTACAGTGGGGTCAAACCGTCTCGGGCGAAGTGATCCGACATTTTGGCGCACGGATCCCTAAAGATCACATGCCCCAACTGGGTTAGTGACTCAGATCTGGCCGAAAACCTCTCTCGCTGAAACGACGTGAGTGATAACTGGAATTGTGCCGCATTGCGGTACACTATACCGCATATTTACATCTTTCCCCATAGACGATAAACCGACGATGCAGCCTGCAAGGAGAGTACATTGCATCGAATCCACCAGCTGATCGAAGACAAGGACCCGGCGGGGCTGGCCATTATCGATCATGATGGTGCGGTTTCTTCTTATGGAGATCTCAGGGACGCGGTGGAGGTCGCGGCAACGATGCTTCAATCCTGCGGCGTTCGGCCGGGGGATCGAGTTGTTGTGCTGGCAGAGAATTGCGGGACTTATGCGGCCGTCATTCTGGCGCTAAGCCAGCTCAGTGCCTGGATCGTTCCCCTCAATGCGCGCGCGACTGAACGTGAGGTTGATACTGTTCTTGCCCATTCCGGCGCGCGCTGCGTGGTCTGCACAGTGGGCGTTTCAGAGGCAGCAAGGGCGCATGCGGAACGGCTTGGTGCCGTGACCAGAGGCCAGATACTGTGTGGGCCACTGGCTATTTCCGCGCCGAGGGAAACGCAGGTGGAACCAATTGAGGACGGAGCCGGGCAAGTTGCCACGATCCTTTACACGTCGGGAACAAGCGGCGCGCCTAAAGGTGTGATGCTGACCCATGACAATCTGCTGTTTGCAGCGCAGTCCTCGATGCGCCGTCGGCAGGCAACTGCTGCGGATCAATCTCTGGCTGTCTTGCCCGGCACTCATATATTTGGATTTACATCGATTATCCTGACCATGTTCCTGGCGGGAGGCAGTCTACGGTTCCAACCCCGGTTCGACCCGGCGCTCGTGATCGAGGGATTGCAAAGCGGTGCCACGATGCTGTCGGGCGTGCCGCAGATGTTCGCGTTGCTACTCAGGCACTGCAAGGATAACGGTATCGATAGGGTCGAAACCGGGTTGCGTTATTTGTCATCCGGGGGCTCGCCGCTTGATCCCAGTTGGAAACGCCGGGTCGAGCGGATTTTCGGTCAGCCCATCCACAACGGCTATGGCCTGACCGAAGGATCACCGGGTATTGCTACCACGCAGATCGAGACTCCGCCGCAGGACGATTGCGTTGGTCCAGCATTGCCGGGGGTCGAGGTTCGGCTGGACAATCCCGGTGCTGACGGGGTCGGCGAGTTGCTGGCGCGCGGGCGCAACATCATGTTGGGTTATTACCGCAATCCTGAGGATACGGCCAAAGCTTTCACCGCTGATGGGTTCTTGCGCACCGGCGATCTGGCGCGGATCGAACCGGACGGACGTATATACATCGTTGGTCGTTGCAAAGAGGTCATCATTCACTCGGGCTTCAACGTTTACCCGCCCGAGATCGAAGCGGCGCTGAACGCGCATCCATCGGTTATACAAGCCGCAGTGGCAGGTCGTTCGCGGGACGGGAACGAGGATGTCCTGGCTTTTGTGACCTTGCGCGCAGCGGTCACCGCGTCCGAGTTAAAGGCATATCTCCGAGAAGATTTGGTTCGATACAAAATCCCGCATCACATCGTAATCGCAGACACGTTGCCCGAGGCGGCGACGGGGAAGATACTGAAACACAAGCTGGTTGAGACCTTTGCGTCCGAACTGGCACAACTGGATGAAGAGGCCCAACATGCTTGACGCTTATATCTACGACGGGCTGCGCAGCCCATTTGGTCGCCACGGTGGCGCGCTCGCCTCGGTCCGGCCCGATGATCTGGCGGCGCAGGTCCTTGAGGCACTGGTAAAGCGAAGTGCGTTCGATGCCGCCGAAATTGAAGACGTGATTCTGGGAAATGTGTGTCAGTCCGGCGAGGACAGCCGCAACGTCGCCCGCTATTGCACGCTGTTGGCCGGGTTGCCGATCGGGGTCGGCGGTCTCACCGTCAACCGCCTCTGTGGATCCGGCATGTCGGCGGCGCTGGACGCCGCGCGCTCGGTCACTGTGGGTGAGGCGGACCTGTATGTTGCAGGCGGGGTCGAAAGCATGACCCGAGCGCCTTTTGTCATCGCCAAGTCGGAAACGGCCTTTGCCCGCCAGTCGCAGATTTTTGACAGCGCCATTGGGGCGCGGTTCTCGAACCCCAAAATGACCGAAAGCCACGGCGAATTTCCGATGCCAAAAACCGCTGACAATCTGGCCGAAGACTACCAGATTACCCGCGAGGCGTCGGATCAGTTCGCCCATGCCTCGCAGGTGCGGTTCGAAGCGGCCCGGGCACGCGGTTTCTTTGAAGCCGAAATCACCCCGGTCACCGTGACGGGCCGTAAGGGGGCAACGCACGAGGTGGTACAAGACGAACATCCCCGCCCGGATGTGCAGTTGGAGAAAATGGCTGCGCTGCGGACGATTTTCCCGGGTGGCGTGACGACGGCGGCGAATGCGTCGGGCGTGAATGATGGCGCGGCGATGTTGATGATCGGCGCCAGAAGCGACCGTGCGGCCCCGCGCGCCCGTATCGTGGCGGGTGCCATTGCTGGTGTGCCGCCCCGGATTATGGGTATCGGCCCTGCTTTTGCAGTGCCCAAGGCGTTGGAACGCGCGGGACTGACACTGGACAATATGGACCTGATTGAGGTCAATGAAGCCTTTGCCGCGCAAGTCCTGGCCTGTTGCAAGCATCTTGATCTGGACCCTGCCGACAGTCGCCTGAACCCCAATGGCGGTGCGATTGCGGTCGGACATCCACTGGGAGCGTCCGGCGCACGGATCATCCTGTCCGCGATGCGCCATCTTGAAGAGACCGGTGGGCGGTACGCGTGCCTGTCCATGTGTATCGGAGTAGGGCAGGGGATTGCTCTGGTCCTTGAGCGTGTTGAATAGGGCGTCCGGGGTCCCGCATGTCCGACGCTGACAGAGACCGCCGGTTTGCTTCTACTCTCGCCAAGGGGTTGCGCATCATGCAGGCCTTCAAGCCGGATGACGCGTCGCTGGGCAACCGTGAACTGGCCCGGCGGACGGGTATGCCACCGTCAACGGTGACGCGAATGACGTTTACGCTGGCTTCGATGGGATTTCTGGAACAGCTTCACCCTTCGGAAACCTATCGGCTTGGCCCGTCGGTTATGGCCTTGGGGTATACTGCGCGCGCCGGTTTGTCGTTCCTGCCGATGGCCGAGAATGTGATGCAACAACTGGCCGACGACACTGGTGTTTTGGTCGCTCTGACGATGCGTCATGGTGATGCGGCGATGCTGACGCGCTGTTGGCGACCGCGCGATGCATCTTCGCTTTGGCTTAGTGAAGGGCACCGTATACCGATGGAACAAAGCGCGGCCGGCCGGGTCATGCTGGCGGCAGATGCAACACACAATGGCATGACCGACCAGCTTTGCGCAGACCGGGCGCAATTGGAAAGCCGGGGATATGTAACCTCATTCGGGGGCTGGAATAACGGCGTCAATGCCTGCGCGGTGCCGTTTTGCAGCACCCCGGGCGCGCAACCTCTGGCGTTTTTATGCGGGGCCAATGCGACAGATCTGGACGCTGACCGGCTGGAGCAGAGCGTAGCCCCCAAACTGCGCGACACGGTACAAACACTCAGGCTGAGCCTCGGGCTCGCATGACAGAAAACAGGAGATAACCATGGCTGCAGTCGACATTCGCAAGGACGGTGAAATTGCCCTCGTCAAGATCGACAACCCGCCGGTAAACGCGGCCGGTTACGACGTACGTGCCGGGCTGGTGCAAGCTGTGCAACAACTGGCTACGGATGATGCTATAAAGGTCATCGCACTCTATGCCGCAGGCCGGACCTTTGTTGCAGGGGCTGATATCCGAGAGTTCGGCCAGCCGCCAAAACCACCACTTCTGCCCGAAGTCTGTGAAATACTCGAAGCAAGCGCCAAGCCGATTGTCTGTGTTCTTCACGGCACCACGCTGGGGGGCGGTCTGGAGATTGCGCTAAGTTGTCAGGCACGTGTAGGGATCAAGGGTCTCAAACTCGGCTTGCCAGAGGTCAATCTTGGTCTGTTACCCGGGGCGGGGGGTACCCAGCGTCTGCCGCGTCTGGTTGATGGGCAAACCGCGCTGACAATGATCACGTCCGGCAAGCCGATCTCGGCAGAAGCCGCCCTGAAGGCCGGGTTGCTGGATGATCTGCAAGAAGGTGACCCCGAAACCGTGGCAACGAACAGCGCGCGTCAGGTGCTGGACGGCACGCTGCAAACCCGTGTGACTGCGGAACAGGTCAACCGCATTACAGTTGAACAACTTGATACGTTCCGTGCGCAAGCCAGGGGTGAAGTCACCTTGCGCGCCTTGAAAGCGGCGGAAGCCAGCAGTTTGCCCCTCGAGGACGGGCTACAGGCTGAACGCGCGCTGTTTGTCGAAGCTTTGGGAAGCGACGCGCATAAAGGTCTGAAACACGCCTTCTTTGCCGAACGCGCCGTGGCGCATATCCCTGAAGCCGACGCCGAAGCACGCGATGTCAAATCCGGCGGCGTCGTCGGCGGCGGTACGATGGGTTCCGGTATCGCGACAGCGATGCTGTTGGCGGGGCTTCCCGTGTGCCTGATCGAAATGGAAGAAGATCGTGTCGCTTTCGCGCGTACAACCATCGGTAAGAATCTTGAGGGGGCAGTCAAACGCGGGAAGTTGACCGAGGCCCAACGCGATGCGGCGCTTTCCGCTCTGACTTGTACCACAGATATGAATGCGTTGGCGGACGCGGATGTGGTGATCGAGGCCGTATTCGAATCCATGGACATCAAGCGGGAGGTGTTCGGAAAGCTGGACAGGATTTGCAAGTCGGACGCTATCCTGGCAACCAACACCTCATATCTGGATGTGAACGAAATCGCAGCCACGACCGGGCGGCCTCAGAATGTGATCGGGCTACATTTCTTTTCACCGGCGCATGTGATGCGTCTGCTTGAAGTGGTGGTGGGCCGCGAAACCGCGCCCGAAATTGTTGCGACCAGTTTCAAACTGGCAAAGGCGCTGCGCAAGATCGCCGTGCGGTCCGAAGTGTGCGACGGGTTTATCGGCAACCGCGTTCTGGCGCATTACCGCAAATCCACAGCCTATATGCAGCTTGATGGCGCGCCATTTGACCAGATCGACAGGGCTTTGGAAGATTTCGGGTTTGCCATGGGGCCCTTCGCGGTCTCAGATCTGGCAGGGCAGGATATCGGTTGGGCCACGCGCAAACGGCAAGCCGAGTTCCGCCCGACCGAAGAGCGGTATGTCGAGATCGCGGATCGTATCTGTGAGCAGGGTTGGTTCGGGCGCAAGACCGGCAAAGGATTTTATATCTATGACGGCCAGACCCGCAGCGTGAACCCCGCCGTGGGTGAATTTGCCGAGGCAGAGCGGGCCGCCAAGGGCATCACGGCCAGAACGTTTACGGATCAAGAAATTGTGGATCGCTACATGACTGCAATGGTGTCCGAGGCCGCGCGGGTGGTCGAAGACAAGATCGCTTTGCGTCCCATCGACGTGGATGCGGTTTTTCTGTTTGGCTATGGTTTTCCGCGCCATTGGGGTGGTCCGTTGCAATATGCCGATATCACCGGCTTGGACGTTTTGGTCTCGCGCATCGAGCAATATGCTCGTGAAGACTCCCATTACTGGCAGGTGCCCGCGCTTCTGCGCGACCTGGCGGGTTCCGGGCGGAGCTTTGATGATCTGAACAAGGCGTCCTGAACATGGATATGCGTTTCACCCCAAAGGAAGACGCGTTTCGCACCGAGGTCCAAGCGTTTCTTGACCAGAACCTGTCCGAAGATCTGATCCGCAAAGGCCGGAACGCCGAGCCGCTGACCAAAGAGGATATGGAGGGCTGGCATGCGAAATTGAACGCGCGCGGGTGGCTAGCCGCGACCTGGCCCGTTGAATACGGCGGGACGGGTTGGACCGCGGTTGAGCGGCATATCTTCGAAGAAGAGTGCGCTCTTGCCAACGCGCCCCGAACGGTTCCGTTTGGATTGAATATGCTGGGTCCGGTGCTGATCAAATTTGGCACCGAACAGCAGAAGGCCGAGATTTTGCCGCGCATATTGGATGGTTCGGACTGGTGGTGTCAGGGCTATTCCGAACCGGGCGCGGGGTCTGATCTGGCCAGTCTGAAAACCCGGGCCATTCGCGACGGGGACGCATATGTGATCAACGGCCAGAAAACCTGGACCACGCTCGGACAATACGCAAACAGGATTTTCTGCCTTGTGCGCACCTCGACCGAGGGCAAGCCGCAGGAAGGCATAAGTTTTGTGCTTGTGGATATCAGCACCCCGGGGATCGAAACGCGCCCGATCAAACTGCTGGATGGCGGGCACGAAGTGAACGAAGTGTTCTTTACAGACGTGCGCGTGCCCATTTCCAATCTGGTGGGTGTGGAAAACAAAGGCTGGACCATCGCCAAATATCTGCTGACCCACGAGCGGACGAACATTGCCGGGGTCGGGTTTTCGACTCGCGATCTGGAAAAGCTCAAGAATTTGTCCAACCGGATCGTCAGAGCGGGAAAGCCACTGGCACAAGACCCACTTTTTGCAGCCGAGATGGCCGAGGTCGAAATTGATCTAGAGGCGCTGCGGGTCATGAACCTGCGCATGTTGTCAGCCGCGAAAGAAGGCGCTGCGTCGGGCCCTCAAAGCTCGATGCTCAAGATCAAGGGAACGGTGATCCGACAGAGAATCCTGGCGCTGACCCGTATCGCACTTGGGTCGGCCGCCTGTCCGTTTCCAGCCAGCGCGCTACCCGAAAACGCGATGTCGGTGCCGGAAGAAGCCGCAGGGGCCGCCGCCACCTATTTCAACAACAGAAAGCTCTCGATCTTCGGGGGATCGAACGAAATTCAGCGCAACATCATTGCCAAAGACCTGTTTGGAGGCTGACCGATGGATTTTACCCTGACCGAAGACCGCCAGATGTTGTCGGACAGCCTGCGGCGATATCTGACACAGCAATATGATTTCGATACGCGCGCAACTGTCGTCGAAACAGCTCCGTATCATTCACCTGCCAAATGGGCGGAACTGTCCGCGTTAGGTGTGGTTGGGGCATTTGTTTCTGAAGAGTGTGGCGGCTTTGGCGGTGAGGGGTTTGACATCACCACTGTGTTCGAAGAATTGGGGCGCGGGCTTTGCCCTGAGCCCATGTTGGCCGCTTTGATGAGTGTTCGCGCCTGTGCCAACTGCGGGTCCCTCGATCTCGTTCAGCAGATGATTGCCGGCGAAAAGCGCCTGTGTCTGGCGGTGTTCGAACCGGACGCGGATTCACTGCCCTTGATACGCGCCAGCGCGGACCGTTCGGGCGATGGCTGGGTCCTTAATGGGCGCAAAACAGTGGTGTATGGTCTGCCGGGTGCTGATGGCGCTCTGGTTGCCGCGCGTATGGGGGCAAGTGTTGGCCTGTTTCTGGTCGAAGCGTCTGAGACAATCGACTATGCGATGATCGATGGCGGCGGCGCAGGAGAACTGATCCTCGATACGACCCCAGCCATCTGCCTGCACGAAACGGCCGGTGACATGATCGAGGCCACGTTGGATGCCGGGCGTCTGGCCCTGTGCGCCGAGGCGGTCGGAGTCATGGGGGTACTGTTCGACATGACGGTGGACTATCTCAAACAGCGCAATCAGTTTGGACGCCCGATTGCACGTTTCCAGGCTTTGCAACATCGCGCCGTCGATATGGCGATTGAAATCGAGCAATGCCGGTCGATCACCATTCTGGCGGCGAGCAAGCTGGACAGTGCCGAGGCCGGAAAATTCATCGCAATGGCCAAACAACTGATCGGGCGCGCTGGGGCGATGATCTCGGAAGAATGCATTCAGTTGCATGGTGGGATTGGCATGACATGGGAATATCCCGGATCGCACTATGCCAAGCGGCTCGCGATGATTGATCATCAACTTGGCGACCGCTACGCGCAGTTGAACCGCGTAATGGCGGGTTGAGACCCCGAGATCAAAGACAGGCGGATTGCCAATAAGTCAACGCCCCTGTTGCCGCGACGGCATGGTTGCGCCAACCTATTGAACCCTCATTTTATGGCCATCACTGCACACCGCCGGTTCATGGTGCCAGGAAGGGGAAAGTCGCTTGGTCTTTGATTATGTAATTGTCGGGGGCGGGTCGGCGGGCTGCGTGCTGGCGAGCCGGTTGACCGAAGATCCTGAAGTTACTGTCTGCCTGCTTGAGGCGGGCGGGGCTGGAAACAGCCTGCTGGTCCGCATGATGCTGGGCGGTGCCATTATGATCCAAAACAAGCCTGTTCAGATCAACAACTGGTGCATGGAGTCGGTTCCGCAGCCCGGTCTGAACGGGCGAACAACTTACCAACCACGCGGCAAAGCGCTTGGCGGCTCGAGCGCAATCAATGCGGCGCTGTATGTGCGCGGGCAGAGGCAGGATTATGACGACTGGGCCAATCTTGGCAATGACGGCTGGGATTGGGACAGTATGCTTCCCTACTTTAAGAGAGCAGAAAACAATCAACGGGGCGCCGACGCTGAACACGGTGCGGATGGTCCCTTGCAGGTGTCGAACCAGCAGGCTCCGCGCGACATCTCTTATGCCTTTGTCGAGTCCGCCGCTCGGCTGCAGCATCGTCGGGTGGACGACTTCAATCGGGGAGATCAGGAAGGGGTCGGCCTCTATCAGGTGACTCAATTCCACAACGCGGACAAGAATGGCGAACGTTGCTCGGCAGCTGCGGGTTATCTGTTTCCGATCATGAATCGTCCGAACCTGACGGTCGTTACTCAAGCCTCGGTCCAGCGAGTGATACTGGATGGCAAACGTGCAACCGGAGTCTTGTACCGCCACAAAGGAAAGGATGTTGAGGTCACGTCCCGCCGCGAGGTTCTGGTCTGCGCCGGAGCCCTGAAATCACCTCAGATTCTACAACTTTCCGGCATCGGAAATGGGGATGACCTGGCAGGTCTTGGCATCAATGTTGCGAATGATTTACCGGGCGTGGGTCAGAACCTTCAGGATCATCTTGATTTTTCTTTATCCTTCCGAAGTACGTATAAGGACAATCTGGGCATCAGTCCAAAAGGCGGGCTGAACCTTCTGCGCCATGTCCTGCAATGGAAAAAGGACGGCAAGTCCATGGCTGCGTCACCGGTGGCCGAAGGCGGTGCCTTCCTGAAAACCTCACCCGATCTGGATCGCCCGGATATTCAGCTGCATTTCATGATGACCATCGTGGATGATCACCTGCGCAAACTGTATTGGGGGCATGGTTACAGTTGCCATATGTGCAAGCTGCGCCCTGAAAGCCGTGGCCGCGTGTTTTTGCAAAGCACTGATCCTTTCGCGATGCCCGGGATTGATCCGGCATTCCTGAGCGACCCGCGTGACCTTGAAACCATGATCAAAGGAGTACGGATCGCCCGTGAAATCATGAAATCGCCCCCACTGGCCGAATACGAGCTTTCCGAGATGCACGGAACAGACACAGCCAGCACGGGCGCTGATTGGGAACGTCATATTCGCGCCCGCGCAGATACGATCTATCACCCGGTCGGGACGTGCAAGATGGGTGTAGACGAAATGGCCGTGGTTGACCCTTCGTTGCGGGTGCGTGGAGTTGATGGGTTGCGGGTTGTCGATGCGTCGATCATGCCAAACCTGATTTCGGGCAATACCAACGCGCCGACCATTGCCATCGCAGAAAAAGCAGCCGATCTGATCCGCAAAACTGCCTGATATCCGGAACCAGGTGTCCCGCCGATCGATCTGCTAAACTAGGTCTTGCGATGAGAATGCCAGCCGATCAGGCTCAGGCAAGCAAACAACAGTGCCGCAACACAGACGATAGACGGGCCTGCCGGGGTGTCGAAGATATATGCGGCCCGCAAACCCGCCACGGCGGAAAAGGCACCAATGGCCGCAGCGACCACGGCCATGGCTTCGGGTGAGCGCGCCAGACTGCGCGCGGCGGCGGCAGGGATGATCAGCATCGCCGCAATCAGCAGAACCCCCACCACCTTGATGGCCACAGCGACAGTGACCGCCAGGCACACGGTCAGTATCAATTGCTCGCGTTTGGGATCAAAGCCGCTCGCATAGGCCAGTTCCTCGTTCAGGGTTGCCGTCAACAGGCGTGACCATCGCCATGCAATCAGCGCAACGACAAGCGCCGCGCCGCCCCATATCACCAACAGATCGGTGCGGGATACGGCAAGAATGTCACCAAACAGATATGCCATCAGATCGATGCGCACCCCGGACAGGAACGAGACAGCGACAAGCCCGAAAGCAAGCGCCGAATGCGCCAGAACACCCAGCAGCGTGTCCATCGCATAGCCGCGTCCGGACAGCAGCGTAACGGTCAGTGCCATGGCCAGCGCGACAGCCAGCGCTCCGGCAAAGATCGACATCTGAAAGGTCAGTGAAAGTGCGACGCCGAGGATCGCGGCATGGGCGGTGGCGTCTCCGAAATACGCCATGCGCCGCCAGACCACGAAACAGCCCAACGGTGCAGCAGCGCAGGCGACGCCAATGCCCGCCAGCGCGGCGCGCGTCATAAAATCATCAAGCATTACTCTGCCGCTTCCTGAGAGTGCTCACATTGGTCGTGATTATGGTCATGATCATGGCGGTATAGGGCCAGAGCGCCGCCTGTTCCGGTCCCGAACATGGCGCGATACTCCGGTGCCGAGGCCACCACGGCCGGAGAGCCTTCGCAACACACATGGCCATTCAGGCAGATCACCCGGTCAGATGCGCTCATGACCACATGCAACTCGTGACTGATCATCAGAATTGCGCAGCCGGTGTCACGGCGCACGTCCTCAATCTGGCGGTAAAACGCCGCTGATCCCGGCTGGTCAAGCCCCTGGGTCGCCTCATCCAGCAACAAAACGTCCGGTTGGTTGATCAGGGCACGGGCCAGCAGAACGCGCTGAAACTGACCGCCGGACAGCTGCGACATCTGCCGGTTCAGCAGGTCAGGCACGCCGGCGGTTTCAAGCGCCCGGGCGCAGGTCGCGCGCGACACCGGATCGGTCAGACGCATGAACCGCTCGACCGAAATTGGCAGTGTCGGATCAATATGCAGCTTTTGCGGCACATATCCGATTTTCAATCCCGGTTTCCGATGCACTTTCCCGGCGGATGGTTTGGCAGCTCCGATAATGGCGCGTAAAAGGCTTGTCTTGCCGGACCCGTTGGGGCCAACAATCGTCACGATCTCTCCGGGTTCGATCACCATGTCGACATGGCGCAGCACAGTATTGGCCCCATAACGCACGCTTAGGTTTTCGACGGTAATGGCACTCATTTTCCGGCTTTCTCTGAGCAATCGGGGCAAAGCCCTTCGGCTTCGACAACGGTCCGTTCGATCTCGAAACCTGCTGCGCGTGCAGCAGCGCCCAGCATGCCTTTGGAAGGGCCTGCCTGCGCTTCGGCGACGCCATCGCATTTTCTGCAAATCATAAACGCCGGGGAATGTGCCGCGCCGGGGTGCGAACAGGCAACGAACGCATTCAGACGTTCGATCTTATGGACAAACCCGTTCTGAACCAAGAAATCCAGCGCCCGGTATGCCACCGGAGGTTGCGAGCCGAACCCATCCTCGCGCAACCGGTCGAGAAGTGCATATGCACCCAGCGCGCGATGTTCCTGCAGCAGGATCTCCAGAACTTTTCGCCGAACAGGTGTCAGGCGCAGGCTTTGCTCTTTGCACCGGGCCTCGGCCGTAGCCAATGCCATTGCCACGCACGAGGCATGGTCGTGCTTCTGAAAGCCGACCGGTGTGGTTTCACCAACCGGGTTCGGGCGCGTCTCACTTGTCATGTTATTCCATATCATATAATCAGTCGGCAATGTTATAAAATCACACAGAGGGTTCGATGTCCAGAAAGCTTCTTTCATTGTCTTTTATGGCAACACTATTAGGTGGAACAGCCATCGCTGATGTCCCGAATGTTGCGGTAGACATCGCGCCGGTCCACTCGCTGGTGGCGCGGGTCATGGATGGGGTCGGGGCCCCCGACCTGATTGTTCCGGCTGGCGCATCGCCGCATGAATACAATCTGCGCCCGTCAGAGGCTGCGGCACTGCAGAATGCTGATCTGGTCTTTTGGATCGGAGAAGATCTGACGCCCTGGATGGAAGGGGCAATTGAAACGCTGAGCGATGGTGCGACCATCACGACCCTGTTGGAGACTGACGAAACCGTTTTGCTCGATTTTCGGGAAGGCGCGTTGTTTGAAGAGCATGACCACGGTGACGAAGACGATCACGGGCACGACGATCACGGGCATGAAGATCATGATGATCATGACGGTGAACACGCGCATGACGAAGATCACGATGACCATGCGAAAGACGATGACCACGATCATGCCGAAGTTGAAGAACATGACGCGCACGATCACGATGACAAACACGATCACGACGACCACGCCGATCATGACGACCACGAAGATCATGATGGGCATGCGCATGGGGAACATGACCCTCACGCCTGGCTGTCCCCGGCAAATGCTGAAATCTGGCTGAACCTGATCGCGGCACAACTTTCAGCTGCTGACCCCGACAATGCGGGAACATATTTTGCAAATGCCGCAGCTGCGCGGGAAGAAATGACGGCGTTGTCAGCAGAAGTGTCCAAAACGCTTGAACCAGTTCGTGGTGGTCAGTTTGTCGTGTTCCACGACGCCTATCAGTATTTCGAAGACGCGTTCGATCTTCCGGCGTCGGGGGCGATTTCTTTGAGCGATGCCTCTGACCCAAGCCCGGCGCGTATCACCGAAATTCAGGCGCGTATCCGCGAAGAAGGCATTGATTGCGTGCTGACTGAGCCGCAATTCAATCCCGGGATCGTGGCAACCGTGCTGGAGGGAACCGAGGCCAAAACTGGTGTGATCGACCCGCTAGGGTCTGATCTGGAGTCGGGTCCGACGCTTTATCCGCAAGTCATTCGCAACCTGGCAAAAACGCTGGCCGAATGTTTGTGATCCAAAGAGATTGAGCAGCGGTTGTATGGAACCCGGCGTGCTTTAGCGGCGCGTCGGGCAATCCACGCTTCAGCGACGGTTGGCCATGATTTCGCGGCAGTTGACCTGTGACAAGCGGGTTCGCGTTTGAAGGATGGGATTGGCAGGCATACGCGGCCGCGAAAACCGAAACACCTCGGACCAGTTGCGCATTTTCTTGCCGTACGCTGTAATCGCGACTTGCAACCAGGCTTAGGTGTATTGATTGCCTGCAATATGTGGACTGGCCAGAGAAGGTCTTCTGCCAGTTGCGCGCGAACGGCGTGGATGCGGTCCCCATCGCCATCACCCACGCGAACCCGCGCGCATGGTCGCATGGCCTGCGGAACAAGCGCGATGTGGTGTCCGTGCGGTGACGGAAAAGGATGGGATGCTTGGTTTCTCGGTTTATCCGCACCATCTGAAGGATAAATCCGACGGCACGTTGGACAATTTTTGTGAAATGATAGCCCGTTCCGCAGACAAGTACGGCGCAAGCCACCTTGGGATCGGCACCGGCCTGTGTCAGGACCAGCCCGACAGCATCGTCGAATGGATGCGTGTGGGCCGCTGGACCCAGCAAATCGACTATGGCGAAGGCTCAGCCTCGGCGCCCGGTTTTCCACACATGCCAAGCTGGCTTCAGGATAACCGTGATTTAGGCAATATCGAGGCTGGTCTGCGCGCCACCCTAGCTGAAATCGAAGACCTGTCCTTCGGAGGCTGGCCGCGGCGGACACCTGTGAGGCCAACGCCCGCCCTCTGGCTGTCGCGACGGTCCCGACCGGGGCCGACGGCGTGGCGAGTCACGGGCTGGCCTATGTCCCGACCTATTGCCAGCATGTGCAGTACGGTAAGGTCGGCGGGCAGGCTGCGCCCGTTCTGGAACAACCATGCCCTGGCGTTGTGACGGTTGACGCTGCGACTGGATTTGCCCATTCCCCAATCGCGGCCCGGTTCGAAGCACTGATCCCCACCGCCCGTACACAGGGTGTGGCTGCGCTGGCGATCCGCAACAGTTATAACTGCGGTGTTCTGGGTTATCATGCGTTTCGATTGGCGCAGGTCGGGCATGTGGGCCTCGGCTATCCCAATGAGCCTGCTTCAATCGCGCCGTCCGGCGGTAACACGGGTGTCGGCGTCGCTGTCAGGGTGCAACTCATAGCGGCAGCGCCGACCGGAGCCACGCTGGGAATCAACGCGTCCCCGTTTTCCGGAACATTGGGCGGACCGAAAACGGGGCAGTTTTTCACAGCGATTGATCCCGGAGCGACGGCGAATGGATGGTTTACGGCAGGGATGTCGGTGCTGGTCGAGGCGATCCGCGCGCAGGAAGGGGCGCATTTGCCCGGGCATGGTTGCGCGTTCAGACGGTGTGGCGGTCAATACGGCAACTCTGGCTAAGATCGAAGAAATCCTGAGCTAGTCGTACCGGCCAGAGATCATGTGTCCGGACCATAGGTTCTGTCCCGCAGCATAGCATTTGACACCGCAAGCAAGTGTGTTTCCATCACCTCGGCGGCCGCCTGACTGTTGCGATCCGCGATATTGCTGAACAATTGCTGGTGCTGTTCGCCCAGTCGCATGAGAGTTGACGGAGAGTACCGCGTTTCACGCCTGCGGGTCCACTCGGCCTGTCGCCGGACTGCACGAATGGAATCGTACACTGTCAGAAACAGAGGATTATGGGCCAGTTCCGCGATTTTGTAGTGGAAAATATCGTCGGCCACGCCATAGGCCTGCGTATCGGCGGCCTCAAGCGTTGCCTGCGTCAGTTGTTCCAGCGTTTTCAATTCTTTGATCGAAGCCCTTTGTGCGGCCAGTGCGGCCAGGGCGGGTTCGATCTCCAGTCGAACTTCCATCACGTCGCGAGGCATGACCTTGGCGGCGACGGCACGAAACGGGCTGGTGCCGACAGCTGGAGGCGGTGAGACGAAAGTTCCCTGACCGTGCCTGCGAAAAACGGTGCCGTCTTCTTCGAGTTGATCCAGAATGCGGCGCATCCGGGTTCGGGTGACGGTCAGTGCATCAGCCAGCGCGCGCTCGGGCAGCAGCTTTCCGTTTTTCAGGAAATCTCCGGTTTCGATCCCCGCACGCAACGCCGCGGTGAGTTCCGTATCAGTTGGACAGTTCCCCAAAGTCAGAAGGCTCCGATCAGGTCGTAAAACATGCGCAGGGACGTAAGCATCAGGAACGCGCCGAAAGCAAGACGCAATGCGCGCGGCGAGATCGAGTGTGCGATGCGGACACCTACATGTGCAAAGCTGGTGGTTAGTGGAATGATCAATGCCGCGGCCACAAGATTGACGTAGCCGATTGAAAACGGCGGCAGGCCCTCTTGTCCAAACCCGGTCGCGGCATAGATCAGCGCACCGGGCAACCCGATGACAAATCCGATCGCCGCAGCGGTGCCCACGGCGCGCCGGATGTCATAACCCAGAAAATTCAGCACTGGTACGCAGACCGTGCCGCCGCCGATGCCCATCATGGCCGACACTGCTCCGGCGAAGATACCTGTTCCGGTCCAGACGCGCGGCGAGAAACTGCGGGGTGTTTCGTCTTCCGTGGGTTTACGCAGGATCATGTCCAATGCCACCAGCCCGGCGACACTCGCAAAGACCGCAACCAGAATATAGCCGCTGACCAGACCACCCAGCAGCCCGCCGATGATCACACCCACAAGGATCGCGGGGGCCCAGCGTTTCAGCAGCGCCATATCCAGTGCGCCGCGTTTGTAATGCCCCCAGCTTGAGGACAACGCCGTGAACACAATGGTCGCCAATGAGGTTCCGACGGCCACCTGCATCGTCAACGCGGGATCATTGCCGTTCAGCGACAGGGCAAAATACAACGCGGGAACGATGACAATCCCGCCGCCGACCCCCAATAACCCGGCCAGAATGCCGCCGAAGACACCGGCGGCCCCAGCGATGGCCAACAGAGGCGCCACCGAGGACAGAGCCATCGCGCCCAAGGCTCAGGGTGCTCCTGTCGCCAGCGACACGCTGGTTCGCCCATCGGCCTTACGCTTGGCTTCCGCAGCGGCGATGGCTTTTTCCAAAGCGGCGCGGTCCGGGTTGCCTGAAAAGTTCTGCGTGCTTGGCATGGCTTCGGCGAAATGCAGGTAACGCTCACCGGCCACATCATACAAGCGACGCAGTTCTGCCAACGGATCGTGATGATCGTCGGTTCGAATGTCGAGCCAGGAATGCGCCTCACCCCGGTGGATCACCATCCCCGCCGCCTGTTTGCCGCGCTTGTCGCCGCCATTGCGCTCACCTGCCTCCATCGCTGCGATCAGGCGTTCGGGAAAAGACAGGTTGCTGGCGGATGCAAAGGCTTCAAACGTGGCGTTGATCACGTCCGGACCGGCCAGCATGTTCCCAGCGACCGAATGGGTGTCGCCACTGCGATGACCGGCCCAATCCACGCAATCCTCTCCGGTATATGCGGCGAAGCCGCCAGACGCGTCCATCAGATGCGCCTGTCGCGCCGCGCGCCCATCGTCGCGCTGCACAAGATCATCCAGTACGGCCTGCGCGGCTTCGCCAGCCTCAAGGCGCCGCAAACCCTCAGTTCCCCAAACCGGGTTCGAAAACGCCTGCGAGGCAATTGCACTGCGGGATCCGACTTTGGGCACCCGCGCGCCACAGGCAAAAAAGCGGCTGGCCACGATCAGGCCGATGGCCCCGGTGTCCGTATCTTTTGCAATCAGAGAATACGTCATCTTATCGTCCCACCGCGTAAGCCTGCATCAAGCGCGGTGTAGCTGCCGCGCGCAGGGTTCCGTCCTGTTCGCGGAGGGCCGCTGTCAGACGGCCCACGGTCCAGCCATCGGCCACCGTGACCTTGTGGCCGCGCGCGCGCAGGTCTTCGATCACCGTTTCGCCAAAGGTGGCCTCGATCATCATCTCTCCCGGAGCAGCGGCGCGGGGATAGAACGAGCCCTGAAAATGCATCGAATGAAACAGCGGCGCGTCCATGCATTGCTGCAGTTCCAGACCGAAATGCACAAAGCGCAGGAACCATATCAATTGCCACTGATCCTGCTGGTCGCCTCCGGGTGTGCCAAAAACCATTTGCACCCCGTCCTTTTCCGCAAGGCTGGGTGTCAGCGTGGTCCGTGGCCTGCGCCCGGGTGCAAGTGAGCTCGGCAGGCCCGGTTCCAGCCAGAACATCTGCGCCCGGCTGTTGAGCGGAAATCCCAGCCCCGGAACGACCGGAGAGCTTTGCAGCCAGCCGCCCGAGGGCGTCGCCGCGACCATATTGCCCCAGCGGTCGATTACGTCGAGATGCACGGTGTCGCCGCGTTTCTCGGTTAGGTGAGACATGGTTGGCTCACCGGCGCTGGCCCCGGCATTGGCCGAGAAATCCCGCGCGGCGCGGGCAATATAGGCATCCGCCAGATGTTCAAACCCCGGCACCCGACCCGGGCGTTGCTCGTGCGAGGCGTCCGGTGAGATCAGCGCGCGACGCTCGGCGGCGTAAGCGTCGCTGAGCAGGTGGTCCATGGGGATATCACTATGGTCGGGATCGCCGTAATAGGCCTCGCGGTCGGCATAGGCGAGCTTCATTGCTTCGATGACCGTATGCACGAATTCGGCCCCGTTCGGGTCCATTGATCCAAGGTCGATCCCTTTGAGAATGGCCAGCGTCTGCAGCAGCACCGGCCCCTGGCTCCAGGCCTGTGTCTTGTGGACGGTCCAGCCGTGATAGTCATAGGTCAGCGTGTCTTCATACGTGGCCTGCCAGTTTTCCATATCCGCGCGCGCCATGACGCCTGCATTACGCTGTCCCGAGACGTCCATGACCTTGGCGTCGGCCAGATAGTCAAAGATGCGATCCGCCACAAAGCCTTGCCGCCACGCGCGGCGGGCGGCATCAATCTGGTCGGTGCGGTCGTCATGCACGGCCTCGGCATCTGCGACCAGACGTTCATAGGTCGCGGCCAGAGCGGGGTTGGCGAAATTGCTGTGGGGTTCGGGCGCTTGTCCGTCGGGCATCCATGTTTCCGCCGAGCTGGGCCATTCATCTTCGAAGAAATCGGAAAGGCCACCGATGGTATGCGCGACGCGTGGCAACACGGGATGGCCGTCGCGGGCATAGTCGATGGCGGGCTGCATGACATCGCGCAGCGGCAGCTGGCCATGATCGCGCAGCATCAGCATCCAGCCGTCAAACGCGCCGGGCACCACCGTGGCCAACAGGCCCGAGCCGGGGATCAGGTTCAGGCCCAGCCCGGTGTAATGCTCAATGGCGGCGGCGGCGGGGGCAGGGCCTTGGGCGCACAGCACCTGTGTTTTGCCGGTCTTGGCCGAGTGGAAAATGGCGGGCATGTCCCCTGCGGGGCCGTTCAGATGCGGCTCGACCACTTGCAGGGTCATCGCGGTGGCGACGGCGGCGTCAAAGGCGTTGCCGCCCTTTTCCAGAATACCGAACCCCACGGCCGAGGCGATCCAGTGCGTCGAAGTAACGACGCCGAAAGTGCCTCGGATCTCGGGGCGGGTGGTGAATTCAGTCATTTCTGGTCTCCGAAATCAATGTTCGCGCGGGTCCAGCGCATCGCGCAGCCCGTCGCCCAATAGGTTGAACCCCAGCACCACGAGGAAGATCGCGATGCCCGGCCACATGGCCATCCACGGGGCTTGGTTGAGGAAGTTTTTGGCGGTGTTCAGCATCGATCCCCAGCTTGGCGCGGGCGGTTGCTGGCCAAGGCCGAGGAAGGACAGCGACGCCTCGGCTATGATGGCGGTCGCGATGGTCAGCGTCGCCTGCACGAGCACCGGCGGCAGCACGTTTGGGAACACGTACCGCGTCAGGATTTTGGGGGTCGGCAGGCCAATGGCGCGGGCCGAGGTCACGTAGTCTTCGGCCTTGACTGACAGGACCTGACCGCGTGTCAGGCGGATGAAGATTGGTGTCGCCGACAGGCCGATGGCGATCATGGCATTGGTCAGCGACGGGCCAAGAAACGCGGCCAGCGCGATGGCGAGGATCAGGAACGGCGCGGCCAGCAGCGCCTCGGTACAGCGCGAGATGATGGCGTCGATCCAGCCGCCGAAATAGCCTGCGATGATGCCCAGCGGCACACCCAGCAAGACAGCGATCCCGACCGAGACGACGCCTGCCAGCAACGACGCCTGCGCCCCCCAGATCATGCGCGACAGCACATCCCGTCCGATCTCATCCGTGCCAAACGGATGCGCAGCAGTGGGCGCTTTGCGCACCGCGCCCCAATCGGTGGCCGCCGGATCGGGCACAGGCAGGATCGGGGCCAGAAGGGCGATCAGCACGAAGAACGTGACCAGCACGCCACCCAGCATGGCGCTTTTGTGGGTGCGGAATTTCTTCCAAACCCGGTTTTCGGGACGGCGCGCGAGGATGGGATCAGCTAGGGCCATGTCAGGCGGTCCTCAGACGGGGGTTCAGCAGCACATAGGCCACGTCGGCCAGCAGGTTCATCACGATGAAGCCCACGGCAGTGACCAGCACGATGCCCTGCACCACGGCGTAATCGCGGTTGAACACGGCGTCGACGACCATCTTGCCGAAGCCGGGGATGGTAAAGATTTGCTCGGTCAGGACGGCCCCGGCGATCAGTTCACCGAACAGCAGTGCAGTCAGCGTGACAATCGGCGTCAGCGCGTTGCGGAAGGCGTGTTTAAGGACCACGCGACGTTCATGCAGTCCCTTAGCACGCGCCGTGCGCACATAGTCGGATTTCAGTACGCCCAGCATGGCCGAGCGTGTATGTCGCATCAGTGTTGCGGCCAGTGCTGTGCCCAGCACAAAGGCGGGCATCAGCATGGTGGTAATGGATTTCACCGGGTCCTCGGACAAGGGCACATAGCCCGAGGCGGGCAACAGGTCGAGTTTCACCGATACAAGCAGGATCAGCATGATCCCCAACCAGAAATTCGGAATCGACAGCCCGGACAGGGCCACGATATTAGCCACATAATCCGTGATCGTGCCTTTCTTGACCGCCGACAAAATCCCGGCGGGTATCCCGATCACCAGCGCAAACAGGATTGCCATGATCGCAAGCTGGATTGTCACCGGCAGCTTTTCAGCAATCAACTCGGTCACCGGCTGATTGGTCCGCAGCGAAATTCCCAAATCGCCCTGCAGCGCGTTGCCGACCCATGTCAGGTATTGCACCGGGATAGGATCGTTCAGGCGATATTTCTCGCGCAGGAATTCCAGCACTTCGGGGTCGCGCTCCTCACCTGCCATGGCAAGGACCGGATCGCCGGGCAGCAGCTTTTGCAGGCTGAACACGAAGATCGAGATCAGCAGGATCGTCGGGATCGCAATCAGAATGCGGCGCAGGATGAAAGACAGCATGGGATCAGGGCTTTCGGTCAAGGATACCCGCCCGGCTGGAGGACCGGGCGGGGGGTGAGTGGCTTATTTCTCCAGCGTCACACCTTCCAGACGGATCATACCGTCCGGGTAGGGTGTGAAGCCTTTGAGGCCATCATCAAGCGCCCAGATCCATGTCTGGTGATAGAGGTATACGATGGGCATATCCTGCGCGAGGATATCGCGAGCTTTGTCGTATTCCACCTTGCGTGCATCGAAATCGGTCGAGGCGCGGGCGTTGTTCAGCATCTCATCCACCTTCGGATCCGAATAGTGGCTGTCGTTGATGCCGCCGCCAGTGGTCATGAACTGGTGGATGTTGCCATCGGGGTCCACACGGCCCGACCATCCGATCTGGCTAGCCTGATAGTCACCGGCGCTTTGATCGGCCAGCAGGGTGGCGAATTCCTTGGACGTGATCTCGATATTGATCCCGGCCTCGGCTGCCATGGCCTGAACCACTTGCATCAACTGCAGCGGAACGGTGGTGTTTGGCACCTGAACCTCCAAATCGATCCCGTCGGGAAAGCCCGCCTCGGCCAGCAGAGCCTTGGCCTTTTCCACATCGCGCGCAGGCACCGGGTGATCGGCGTCATACCACGGAGAGGTCGGCGGGAAGGGCTGGTTACCCGGCGCAAACGCGCCCTCAAAGACGACCTGATTGATCGCATCACGGTCCAGCGCGTAGCTGAGCGCCTGACGCAGGCGTTTGTCGTTGCCCCAGGGGTTGTCGCCCTTTTCGCCATTGTTGACGTTGATGGTAATGCCCTGATATCCCAGCGAAACAGCGCTTTCGACATTGATGCCGCTGTCGTCGTTTGCTTGGCTCAGATCGGTCGCGGCCAGACGTTCCAGCATGTCGATATCGCCCGATTGCAGGTTCGCCAGACGCACGGTGGTGTCAGGGATCGGCAGGAAGGTGACGCTGTCGAAGTGAATTTCGCCCGCATTCCAGTAGTCCGGGAACCGCTCAAGCGCGATCCGGTCCTGCGCCACACGTTCCTTGAACTTGAACGGGCCAGAGCAGACCGGGTTAAGCCCGAAATCCGCACCTGCTGCCTTGGCCGCAGTCGGCGAAACCATCATGCCCGAGCGGTCGGCAAACTGTGCCAGCAGCGTCGCATCTGGGGCCGCCATGTTGAAGCGGACGGTGTAGTCATCCACCACATCGACGCCCACGACCGATTTCAGCTCGGATTTGCGGCGCGATTCCTCAAGGTTCTGCGAGCGGTCGATATTGTCCGCCACCGCCTGCGCGTTGAACGGCGTGCCGTCATGGAACACCACGCCTTCGCGCAGGGTCATGGTCAGGGACTTGCCGTCCTCGCTCCACTCCCAGCCGGTGGCCAATTGCGGGATCAGTTCCAGATCGGGGGTGATATCGACCAGCTTGTCACACATGGAGGCATAGACAATCCGCCCCACAAAGGTACGTGATTGATCAGGGTCCAGCACGTCTGCATCCGATTGCAGGGCGATACGCAGGTCGGCGGCCTGCGCCGAAAGGGCCGTGGCACCCAGTAGTCCGGCCAGTAGGCCGGTTTTCAAGACATTCATAATATATCCTCTCTGTTGTCGGCAGAAGCCGGGGGAGTTTGGACGGCAGCGCGGTAGAGCGCGAACCGCTCTTCTGCTCCGGCGCTGCGGCGTCGGGGCGGGGCCGGTTTTCCGGCCTCTGGTATGGTTTTCCAATGGTGGCAGGCGACGTGATGGTCGGCATCTGCCGCATCAAGAACCGGCGCAGTTGTCCGGCAATTGTCCTGTGCGAACGGGCAGCGGGTATGGAACCGGCATCCTGCAGGCGGGGCCGACGGGCTGGGCGTCTCGCCCAAGAGCGCCATGTGATCTCTTTCACGGTCGGGCTCGGGCTCAGGGATCGCCGACAACAATGCATGTGTATACGGGTGGCGTGGCTGTTCGAACACCTGCTCGGCCGGGCCGGTTTCGACCACCTGACCCAGATACATCACGGCGATCCGGTCGCTCATATGACGAATGACGGCCAGATCATGGGCAATGATGACCAGTGTCAGGTCAAGGTCCTGCTTTAGGTCGTTCAGCAGATTGACAACTTGCGCCTGCACCGACACATCCAGCGCCGAGACGGGCTCATCCCCGATCAGCAACCGCGGACCCGAGGCCAGCGCGCGGGCGATGCCGATGCGCTGCCGTTGACCGCCCGAGAACTCGTGCGGGTAGCGGTTGGCATGGTCCGGCAGCAACCCGACCTGCGCCAGCAGATCCGCAACCTTCTGACGGCGCGCAGTTTCATCCAGCTCCGGAGCGTGCACCTCAAGCGGTTCGCCCACCAGTTTGCCCACGGTCATACGCGGATTCAGCGATGAGAACGGATCCTGAAACACAAACTGCATCTGTTGACGCAGAGGAGCCATATCCCGGCGGGGCAGGTCCTGCACCTCTTGCCCGTCGAACAGGACCTGACCGGATGTCGGACGATCCAGCCGCATCAAGAGGCGTGCAAGGGTTGATTTCCCACAACCGGATTCTCCGACTATGGCAAAGGTTTCCCCTGTGCGGATAGACAGGGAAACGCCATCCACGGCGCGCACAGTGCTCTTACGCTCAAATAATCCGGTGCCAAGGGTGAAATGGCGGGTCAGATCCCGCGCCTCAAGAATTATATCGCGCATCTGACCCCCTTTAGCTGTTCCAGCGGGGCATAATGGCAGGCTACGGCGTGGCCTTGCCCGATCTCGGACAGAACCGGGCGCTCTGCACAGTCGTCCGTGGCAAATGGACAGCGGGTGCGAAACCGGCACCCCTGTGGCATATCGGCCAATGAGGGCACCGTACCCGGCACAGTGATCAGCCGGTCTCGCGACCCGCTCATTCGCGGGACCGAGCTCATAAGACCAATAGTGTAGGGGTGTTGCGGATCGTCAAACACGGCATTTACGGGGCCGCTTTCAACAATCTGACCACCATACATGACCGCAACATTCGTCGCGATTTCCGCAACCACGCCCAAATCATGGGTAATGAACAGAGCCCCCATTCCCGTCTCGGCCTGAAGCTCGCGGATCAGATCGAGAATTTGCGCCTGAATGGTTACATCCAGTGCCGTTGTCGGCTCATCCGCGATCAGAAGTGAGGGGTTGTTGATCAGGGCCATTGCAATCATGACCCGCTGTCGCATGCCGCCTGACAGCTGATGGGGATATTCGCGCAGGCGTTGTTCCGGTGCCGGAATACCAACGCGCCGTAACATGGTAAGAGCGCTTTCAGTGGCCTCGGCCCGGCTGCAATTGCGGTGATGCAGGACTGCTTCGGCAATCTGATCACCGATGCGGAAAGCCGGATTGAGTGAGGTCATCGGCTCCTGAAAGATCATCGCCATCCGATCCCCTCGGGTCTCGGCGTCAAGCTGTTGACGGGTCAGATCATATGACCGGCCTTCAAACTCGAGCAGACCATTGGGAATGTTGATCACGTCCTGCGGCAACAGGCCCATCAATGCCATTGCGGTCACCGATTTTCCACATCCGGATTCGCCCACGATACACAGGGTTTCACCCGCCGAGACAGACAGACTCAGGTCATCGACAGCAGGTGATCCATGGCCACGAAACGACAGGCTGAACGAGCTCAGTCGCAAAACCGGAGGCTCATTTTCAGAATTGGGGCGGTGTTCGCCAGTTGGCACGGGTTTCAACCTTTATAGCAACCAATATTGCATTGGTTGCATTTTGCCGTCGTAATTGTCAACAAATTCGCCTGAGATAATCATTGGGGGCGTGGATATTTACGGGTGCGCGCCCGTTTTCCGGGCAACTGCTTTACGACATGTCGTCAAGGCGACGGCCTCCATCAGAAACTCAGGACTGTTTGCAGCATCCCGCTCGACCCACTGCTATCATCTTGTGATCAGAGAATTTCCATCAAACTCGTCTAGTAAAATCAGGCACAACCGTGCCAAGCTCGAACAGTCGACAAGCTCAGGTCTTTGCAGTGGGAAGGTAGATATATGGCGTCAGGACGCGTGACAGCTTTGATGGGCCAGTTAAGCCTTGTCGCTCTTGTGGTCCTCTCTGGCTATCCGTCAGCCTTTGCGCAAACTGCAGATGCCACGATTGAAACCAGGCCGCTGCCAGACGAGGTGACCACGATTCTCGACCACCGCTGTGTCGTTTGTCACAGCTGCTACGATGCACCGTGCCAATTGAAACTGACATCCCCCGAAGGTCTTTTGCGAGGGGCAAGCAAAGAGGCCGTATACCACTCTGACCGGCTGAGGGATGCAGTGCCAACCCGATTGGGTGTCGATGCCACCACCGTTCCGGGCTGGCGCGCACTTGGGTTTCATTCCGTTACCTCACCTGCTGATCTGAACCTTATGGAGCGTTATCTGGAGCTCGGCCGTTCCGCCGAATTCACGCCCGATGCGCCGTTGCCTGACGAGCTGGACCTTGCACTCGACCGTCCGCTTGCCTGCCCTGCACCGCAGGAGTTTGAGGCCTTCCGAGAGAACCAACCCCTTGCCGGAATGCCTTATGCCATGGCACCGTTGAACGAGCTGGAATATCAAACGCTTGCGTCATGGGCGCGGAACGGGGCGGTGTTGTCCGAGACGCGTGCCGACCTTCCCGACGATCTGCAAGCACAGATTGCCGAATGGGAGGCATTTCTGAACGCCCCCGATCTGCGTACCCAACTGATGAGCCGGTATGTCTATGAACATCTGTTTCTGGCACGGCTACATTTTACCGGTGATGATCCGAGACGGTTCTTTCAACTGGTGCGCTCGTCTACGCCGCCGGGGGAAAAGATCGAAACGATCGCCACGCGGCGACCCTTCGACGATCCGGGCGGGGATGCGTTTTATTACCGGCTGAAACCGGTTGAAGAAACGATCGTCCATAAGGAGCATCTTGTTTACAGTCTTGGACCGGCTCGCATGGCCCGATACCGAGCTCTCTTTCTGAAGCCTGACTGGTCGGTGGCTGCATTGCCAGGGTACGGCGAATCCGAGGGGGGCAACCCGTTCACGACATTCGCCGACATACCGCCGCGCAGCCGGTATCAGTTTCTGCTAGACGACGCATTGTTCTTTGTGCGCAGTTTCATTCGCGGTCCAGTATGCCATGGCCAGACTGCCGTTGATGTCATCGAAGACCGGTTCTGGGTTAGCTTCTTGGACCCGAACTGGGATTTGTCCATCACGAACCCGGATTTCCTGCAGGATGGCGCGACATTTCTGGAATTGCCTGTTTCACAAAGCGAAGCCGGAGCATTAGGCGATCTCCATGGTTTCTCCCACAAAAACCAGGCGCAATATCTTGAATTTCGGGACGCGCGATATGCCAATAGCTCCGCTCACACATCAGGCTTTGGCTATGATGCGATATGGGACGGGGACGGAACGAACCCCAACGCACGGATCACCGTGTTCCGCCACTTTGACAATGCCTCGGCCATGACGGGGTTTCACGGCGGAATTCCCGAAACGGCCTGGGTGATCGATTATCCGATTTTTGAACGCATCTATTACAATCTTGTCGCAGGGTTTGATGTGTTCGGTCGGGTCGAGCATCAGCTGTCAACGCGCATTTATATGGACGAACTGCGGATGGAGAGTGAGGACACTTTCCTGTTCTTCATGCCGAAGGAAAGCCGCAAAGCGATGCATGATGATTGGTATAAGGGAACACTGGCGCAACTTCACACCTACTGGCATCAGCGTCGTGTGGATGACAGCTTTCCTGAAGGCATCGCCTTTGAAACCTCTGATCCAAAGCGGGAGTTTTTGTTAAGTCTGCTGGAGCTTGGTGACGGGCTGTGGCCAGTAATGGATCAGATCAACCGGTGCCCGGGGAACACCTGCCAAATACCTGCGTCCGGACCGATCCTGCCAATTCTGCAAACTCTGGCAGATCAGCCGGGTCCCTGGGTCAAGTTCCTGCCGGATTATACGATATTGATGGTCGAAGGGCTGGACGGCGAGCCGCAGCTTTTTTCACTGCTGCATGATAAAGCGCATGATAATGTGGCGTTTTTGTTTGATGAGACCGCCCGCCGGGACCCGCAATCCGACGTTCTGACAGTCCTGCCCGGCGTTGTGGGCAGCTATCCGAATTTCTTTCTAAGGGTTTCGCGGAGCCAGTTGCAGGCCCTCGCTCGCGATATCAAGTCGATCACAAATCAGGCGGATTGGATGCGGGTGGTGGACGCTCATGGCGTTCGCAGAACGAGCCCCGAGTTCTGGGCAACCAGCGATGCAATTCACCAGACTTTTCTACAACGGAACCCGGTTCAGGCGGGGATTTTGGACCTCAACCGCTACAAGGATCCCAAGTCGGGCGATAGCCCATCCTAACTGGCGTATTCCTGGATAACCGAACAATAGGTGTTTCATGACAACAAACCCGATCAACCGCAGCGTCATATTGTCGAGCAGGCCCAAGGGTATTCCTCAGGCGGACCACTTCACCGTGCAGGAGAGCCCGGTGCCCGACGTGCCAGAGGGGTGTTTTCTGATCCGCACCAGTTTTTGGTCTGCCGATCCGGCTCAGCGCGGCTGGGCAAATGACGCGCCAAATTACCTGCCGCCGGTCGAAATCGGCGCCGTAATGCGCGGCTTTGCTGTGGGTGAGGTGGTCGCCTCGCGGTCTCCGGACTACGCGGAGGGCGATCAGGTGACCGGCATGTTCGGTTGGAGCCGGTACGTGATCTCGAACGGATCAAATGTCGACCGGAAACTGGCTGAGCCTGACCTGTCTCCCTCATTGGCGCTTGGCATTCTTGGGCTGAATGGCGTGACGGCGTATTTTGGCCTATTGGATGTTTGCGCGGCCAAGGAAGGCGACACGGTTGTGGTCTCAACCGCTGCCGGTGCGGTTGGATCGGCGGTTGGCCAGATCGCTAAACTCAAAGGATGCAGAACGGTCGGGATAACGTCCAGTGCCGAGAAAATGCACCTTTGCACGACCAAGTTCGGCTATGATGCGGTGATCAACTACCGGGAACAGAACGTTGCCGAGGCCATCGGCGCGGCATGCCCAAACGGTGTAGACTGTTACTTTGACAATACATGTGGTGCGATATCTGACGCGGTGATGACACATCTGGCGCAAGGCGCGCGCATTGCCATCTGCGGAACCGCCGCGCTGGCGGATTGGGACCCGATCCCTCTTGGTCCGCGGGTCAACCGGCAACTTTTGGTGGCGCGGGCGCGGATGCAGGGGTTCATTATCTTCGACTACAAAGCGCGGTTCCCCGAAGCCATTTCGCAACTGGCGGATTGGGTGCGTACGGAGGAATTGAGCGTCAACGAACATGTTCTGGACGGGGCCGAAGCGGCGCGCGACGCGATTGCCATGCTCTATCGTGGAGAAAACACCGGCAAGCTGCTTATTCGCGTGGACTGAACAGCCATAGAGCCGGCGGTGTGTCAGTGGACGAAATGCAGCTTGGTAAAGCTGCGCCGCCACTCTGAAACCTCGGCTGCGATCTCGTCGCCCTGCAATCCTTGAACAATCAATGAGGCAAGGCGATCTGCGTCCTGTGCAGTCATGCCCCACCTGACCAACTCGGGCGTGCCGATGCGCAAACCGTTCAGGTCACCCTTTACCTGAGGAATTGGCAGCCCAATCCCGCAGGCCAAAAAGCCGCTTTTCCGCAGTGTTTTTGACGCCGTTTGTCCGCCGCCGTACCCTTGGGCGTGGATTGCGAATTGATGTGACCGCGTAAAGCCGGAGGTTCCGGAGAAAACCGGGACATCCCTGGCGGCCAGCGCCTTTGCCAGCGCGCGCGCCATCAAGATCATCTCGGCGGCATAGCTTTCCCCAAAATCGCGCCAATCCAATAATGTCAACGCCAGCGCTGCTGATTTTGCGGCGTCAAAATTGGCTGTCATGCCGGGAAACGCGATCGAGTCCAGAGACTGCGCAAGGCCGCTGTCATTGGTGACGATCAACCCTCCGGCAGGTCCGCCAAGGCTTTTGTATGTGCTCATCGTCATGAGATGCGCGCCCTCATGCAACGGATTGCGCCAGGCTTTGCCCGCTATGATCCCACATTGATGGGCCGCATCAAACATCACCTTCGCGCCCACCTCGTCGGCAATGGCGCGAATCTCCGCAACCGGGTGTTCAAACAGGTTCAGACTGCCACCAACGGTGATCAATTTCGGGTTTTCTCTACGGACAAGGCCCCTCAGCCCATCAAGGTCGATCGTGTAGCCATCTGCATTGACCGGGGCCTCGATGATCCTGAGGCCATACAACCCGGCGCATCCGCTTGTATGGTGGGTGACATGACCGCCGATGGACGCAGGCGGAACGACAATGGTATCTCCGGGCCGACAGGTCGCCATGAATCCGTACAGGTTGGCAATCGCGCCGGACGGCACCCGTATCTCGGCGTATTTTGCCTGAAAAACCTCGGCACATAGCTGCGCGGCGATGACTTCGATCTCTTCTATTGCCTCAAGACCCATCTCATATTTGTCGCCCGGATACCCAAGCGAGGGGCGAGAGCCGATGCCCGAGGATAAAAGCGCCTCGGCGCGGGGGTTCATCACGTTGGTCGCGGGGTTAAGGTTAAAACACTCTGTCTCGTGAATGTTGCGGTTCTTGTCGGCCAAATGAGCGATCCGGGCAGCGAGGTCCTGTGATGTGGCTTTGGATGCTTGTGTTGCAATATCCTGAACTAAGTCTTCGCAGTTGACAGGGACCCAGTCTCTGTGCGCAATTTTCATTTGGTTGTCCTTCCCAAGATGCTCATCTTGATAAAGTTCCCTGCAGTCGCTGCATCTGTCAAAGCTCATTTCGCAGTGCAGTAGGCGTTCGTCCGAATTCCGCCTTGAACGCCCGGGTCATCGCGCTTGCGTTTTCATACCCGCATCTGCTGGCAATCTCGGCCACCGACTGTTCTGTTTCTTCCGACAGGCGCCGCGCCAGATTCAGGCGTAGACGGCGGTACAGCGCTTGTGGTGTAGTTTTCAGCTCGGTCTGCACCCGCACTTCCAGTCGTTTTTGCGAGCAGCCGGAGTTTCGCGCAACTTCGCGGATAGGGATCGGGGTTTCCAGATTTGCCTGCATCACCGACAAGGCGCGGTTGACCACGGTATCCTCGGATTTCAGGGGCAGGGCATAGTGTTCCGCCGATCCCCGGCGCATCAGCAGGTGCGCGACTTCCATTGATAGCAGCGGGCCGTGATCCCTGCGGATGATCTCAGCCGCCAGATCGAAGGCGGCCATGGCCCCTGAACAGGTCATTCTGTCGTCCGAGATGACGTATCGTTCCTGCACCACGTGCACGTCGGAAAAGGATTCCTCAAAGCGCGACAGCTCATCCCAGTGAATTGTCGCCTTGTGATTGTCCAGCAACCCGGCCCGGGCCAAAAGCCAGCTGCCGGTGTCCAACCCCGCCAGTTGTGTGTGGCAGCCCGCTGCTGTCCGCAATGCGCGTCTTGTGTCACGGGTGTCCAGCATCAGGTATCCGTAAGAGGGCATGACAACCAGAACGTCGCCGGACTGATCCTTCAATGCGCCATGGGGCGTGATTGCCAACCCGCTAGAGCTTTGTACGATATCGCCGCCAAGGCTGCAGAACCGCCAGCGATAAAGGTCCTGCCGCGCCAGCGTGTTTGCCGCCCGCAATGGTTCGACCATGTTGGCAAGGCAATGGTTCGAAAAGCCGTCGAACAGAAGAATTGTATAGTGCCGGGTCAAATTGTTCTAACTCTGCACAAATCTTGGTCAACATTGCATGTCACGACAATGAACAGTGCGGTCTGATTGGTCAATCACGCAGTCAGGGAATTTGCCATGCAGTTTGGTCTGTCAGAAGAACAGGACATGATCGTCTCGACCGTTCGCAGCTTTGTGGAGAACGAGATCTACCCGCATGAACAGGCGGTCGAGCGCAGCGGGTCGGTGCCGGTCGAATTGGGCCAGGAAATCAAACGCAAGTGCATCGAACTGGGCTTTTATGCCTGCAACTTCCCGGAAGAGGTGGGCGGGGCGGGGCTTTCACATCTCAATTTAACATTGGTTGAGCGGGAACTGGGGCGGGGGTCGATGGCGCTGACTCATTTCTTCGGGCGGCCGCAGAACATCCTGATGGCGTGCAACGCCGAACAACGAGAGCGCTATTTGCTGCCCGCGGTGCGTGGCGAAAAGATGGATGCGCTGGCGATGACCGAACCGGAAGCGGGGTCGGACGTGCGGGGTATGAAGTGCCAGGCCGTACGAGACGGCGGCGACTGGCTTGTCAACGGATCAAAGCACTTTATCTCGGGCGCGGAGCACGCGGATTTTTTCATCGTGTTTATCGCCACCGGCGTTGACGAAACACCCAAAGGTCCAAAAAAGCGGATCACGACCTTTCTTGTCGATCGGGGAACGCCGGGATTTGAGGTGCGCGAAGGTTATAATTCGGTCAGTCACAAGGGCTACAAGAACTATATCCTCTATTTCGACAATTGCAGGTTGCCTGACGCGCAGGTTTTGGGCGAGGTCGGTGGCGGTTTTGCGGTTATGAACGAATGGCTCTACGCCACGCGTCTGACGGTGGCCGCCTTTTCGGTTGGCCGGGCTCGGCGGTGTTTCGACTATGCCCTGAGTTACGCGGCCGAGCGCAAGCAATTCGGGCAACCCATAGGTAAGTTTCAGGGTGTCAGCTTTCAGATCGCCGACATGATCACCGAGATTGATGCCGCCGATTGGCTGACCCTTTCCGCCGCGTGGCGACTGGACCAGAGCCTGCCATCTAACCGCGAGATCGCCTCGGCCAAGCTATACGCGTCGGAAATGCTGGCGCGGGTCACGGACACGACCTTGCAGATTTTCGGCGGTATGGGTCTGATGGATGATTTTCCAATCGAACGTTTTTGGCGTGATGCACGGGTCGAGCGGATTTGGGACGGCACCAGCGAAATTCAACGCCATATCATCAGCCGGGATTTGCTGCGCCCATTGGGGGCGTGACAATGGCCGGGGACCTAAACCGTCTGCTGTGCCCCGGCTCCATCGCGGTGATTGGGGGCGGTGCGTGGTGTCAGCAAGTGATCCTGCAATCAGAGCGCATGGGATATACGGGACACCTCTGGCCGGTTCACCCCGACAAGTCCGAGATTGCGGGACATCCAGTCTACTCCCGCCTAGAAGACTTGCCATCGGCACCGGATGCCACCTTTGTCGGGATCAACCGCCATGCAACCATCGAGGCGGTCCGTGTCCTGTCGCAGATGGGTGCCGGGGGCGCGGTTTGTTTTGCGTCCGGGTTTTCCGAGTCGGTGGCAGAAGACAACTCAGGCGCGGATCTGCAAGCGCATCTGATCGCCTCAGCAAGTGACATGCCTATTTTGGGGCCGAACTGCTACGGGTTCATCAATGCGTTGGATGGGGCGTTGCTTTGGCCGGATCAGCATGGGGCAAAACCCGTCGAAACAGGTGTTGCGATCCTGACCCAAAGTTCGAACATCTCCATCAACCTGACGATGCAGAAACGGGCTCTGCCAATCGCCTATATGGTCGCCTGTGGTAACATGGCCCAGACAAGCCAGGCAGCGATTGCTTCAGCTTTGATCGATGACCCGCGCGTGACAGCTGTGGGACTGCATGTCGAGGGGTTCGGCGACATTCGGGAATGGGAAGCTCTTGCCGCCAAGGCCTATGCAAAAGGGGTCCCGCTGGTGGTGCTCAAGGTTGGTGTTTCTGAACAGGCACAGGCGGCGACGGTGTCTCATACAGCGTCGATTGCGGGTAGCGACGCAGGCGCGCAGGCCTTGCTGAACCGATTGGGCATCCCCCGCCTGTCGGCTTTGCCGGACTTTCTGGAAACACTGAAGATATTGCATTGCTATGGCCCCTTGCCCGGAGCCAACATCAGTACGATCAGCTGTTCGGGCGGCGAGGCGAGTCTGATTGCCGATATGGCAACGGGAACGAACCTGAGCTTCCCTCGCCTCAGCGACCGGCAGCAGACCCGGCTGCGCGCGGTGCTTGGCCCAATGGTCGCGCTAGGCAATCCGCTGGATTATCACACGTATATCTGGCGCGACGAGGCCGCGATGACGCAAGCCTGGTCTGCGATGACCGGGGAGGGGATTGATCTGACCTTGTCCATTGTTGATTACCCCACCACCGACGCCGGCGATTGGGTTCATGCCACACGGGCGGCTTTTGCCGTTCGAGCCAATACCGGCGCGCGGTTTGCGGTTGCCTCGACCCTGCCCGAACTTCTGCCTGAAGATGTTGCGGAGGACCTTATGGCTGGCGGCGTCGTCCCCCTGATGGGTCTGCGCGAAGCGCTGTCGGCCACGCAGGCGGCAGGGCTGATCGGCGCGCCATCCAGCGACCCCATTTGCCAGCCCGGACATGCTGTGCCGCGCCGCACCTTGACCGAGAGCGCTGCCAAACAAGCGCTATCCGAGTTTGGTTTGCCAACCCCGCGCAGCCGGATCGCGAGCAACCCGGACGAGGCGGCTTACATGGCGCATGAGCTGGACGGCCCATATGTGATCAAAGGTGCCGGGTTTTCGCATAAATCGGAACACGGGGCGGTTCGATTGGGGGTGCGGATCGAGAACGTTGCGGATGTCGCGAAGAGCATCGGAACCCAGGAGGTTTTGATCGAAGAGATGATCACGGGCGGCGTGGCCGAATTACTGATTGGCGTTGTCCGTGATCAAGCCCATGGGTTTGTTCTGACACTGGGTGCAGGTGGCACCCTGACCGAAGTGTTGCGTGACACTGTGTCGTTGCTGATACCCGCCTCGGTTGACGATATCGTCTCAGCACTGGACACACTCAAAATAGCGCCACTGCTGGCGGGCTACCGTGGCCAGCCCGCGGCTGACAGGGACGCAATTGTCCGCGCGGTTCAGGCCGTTCAGGCCTATGTGATGCATAATGCCGACACGCTCGGCGAAGTTGAGATTAACCCGCTCCTTTGTACACCGGACAAGGCTGTTGCAGTGGACGCCCTTATCAGAAAGGCCTGAGATATGGACCCGATCAAAACCCGCCGGGACGGAGCAATTCTTGAGGTGACCCTGGACCGGCCCAAGGCGAATGCCATTGATCTGGCCACCAGCCGTGTCATGGGGCAGGTCTTTGCGGATTTTCGCGACGACCCCGCCTTGCGTGTCGCGATCCTGACCGGAGCAGGTGAGAAGTTCTTTTGCCCCGGATGGGACCTTAAAGCCGCAGCCGAAGGGGACGCCGTGGACGGAGACTATGGTGTCGGCGGATTTGGTGGCCTGCAAGAGCTGCGCGATCTCAACAAACCCGTCATCGCGGCGGTCAACGGGATTGCCTGCGGCGGAGGTCTTGAGCTGGCCTTGTCCGCTGATATGATCCTCGCGGCCGATCATGCCAGTTTTGCCTTGCCGGAAATCCGGTCCGGCACTGTCGCAGATGCGGCGAGTGTCAAACTGCCCAAGCGCATACCCTATCACATCGCAATGGAGCTTCTGTTGACCGGGCGCTGGTTCGACGCCGAGGAAGCCAAACACTGGGGTTTGGTGAACGAGATTGTCGCCGCCGATCAGCTGATGGATCGCGCATGGGAACTGGCTCGCCTGCTGGCCTCGGGGCCGCCTCTGGTCTATGCGGCGATCAAAGAGATCGTGCGCGAGGCGGAAGACGCCAAGTTTCAGGATGCCATGAACCGCATAACCAAACGCCAGTTCCGCACCGTGGATACACTATATTCCAGCGAGGACCAGTTGGAGGGCGCGCGGGCCTTTGCGGAAAAGCGCGACCCTGTCTGGAAAGGCAGATAGGGCCGCGCGTTGGTCCCCGTTGCGCCGCCCTGTAAGACAGTCCCTCGGTCCCTAGCCTTTGGCCCCTTGACCCCTTGAATAAACATCTTCGTACCGGATGATATCGTCTTCCCCCAGATATGAGCCGGTCTGGACCTCGATCAGGACCATGTTCACTTTGCCGGGGTTTTCCATGCGATGTACCGCACCCAACGGAATGTAGACCGACTGGTTTTCGCTCACCAGTTTGACCTCGTCGTCAATCGTGACCTTCGCGGTGCCTTCAACCACGATCCAATGTTCGGCCCGGTGATGGTGGCTTTGCAGGCTGAGCGCGGCACCGGGATGCACGTGAATACGCTTGACCTGAAAGCGGGGTGCAATGACAAGGCTTTCGAACCAGCCCCAGGGTCGGTAATCCCGTGGCAGGGTCTCGGCCTGAGGGGCGTCTTTGGCTTTCAGCGCCGCTACTGCGGATTTGACGTCTTGCGCCTTGTCTTTATGCGCAACCAGCACCGCGTCGGGCATGGCGATTGCTACAATATTCTCCAACCCGATCCCCACCAGTTCCTGAGCATCGGATTCTGCCCGAAGCAGTGTGTTTTCGCATTCCAGAGCTGTGGCAGCTCCTGCAGTGACCACGCCGTTGTCGTCCGGTCCGCTCTCGCGCCAGACCGCATCCCATCCACCAAGGTCAGACCACGCGCCACTATAAGGGACGACAGACAGGTTTTGAGCCTTCTCCATCACCGCATAGTCGACCGAAATGTCTTCGACAGTGCTCCATGGTTCAGGTGCCAGTCTCGTAAAACCCAGATCGCATTCTGCGAGATCGACAGCGGATCGTACTGCGGCCAGCATGTCGGGCATGAACGTCTCAAAAGCGTCGATCAGGACTGTGGTCGAGAACAGGAACAAGCCTGCGTTCCAAAGGTATTTCCCGTCCTTCAGCATCGCCTCGGCAGTCGCGAGGTCGGGTTTTTCGACGAACTGTTTCAACGCCTGCGGGGTCGCAGAGAAACTGGCGTCCGGGGTTTCACTCAGCTCAAGCCAGCCATACCCGGTTTCGGCCCGGTCGGGGCGAATGCCAAAGGTAACAATCTGCCCGCCACCCGCAGCCGATGTCGCGGCCTGAACGGTCTCGCGAAACCGCGCTTCGTCCGAAATTACATGATCGGACGGCGCCACCAGCATCAATGCGCCGGGTGTCTGTGCCTCAAGCGCCAGCGCGGCTGCCAGAATAGCCGGGGCCGTGTTGCGCCCTTCCGGTTCGATCAGGACCGTTTTTGTCGCGATTTCAACCTCGGCCAGTTGTTCAAGAACGATAAAGCGAAAATCGGACCCGGTGACCAACATCGGGGCTGCAAACCCCTCGCCGGACAATCTGCGCGCGGATGCCTGAAACAGGCTTTCTTCGCCGGTCAGTTTGGAAAATTGTTTTGGATAGCTTTTGCGGGACAAAGGCCACAGACGCGTGCCCGAGCCGCCACACAAAAGTAATGGATAAATGGTTTGCGTCATACGTTCGAATTCCTTGCAACACATATCACTTTTGCAACCACTATCGGGAAAACGCACGATGATTCTCAAGGAACCCGCCGTAATTCTGTGAAACAGCGAGATTTTCCTGCACCAGCATGCATCTCGATTTACACCAAATCCGAAAACGTTTTGGTCGTGATCAACCTGCGTGGTGCCGGGGTCAATATGCCCTGAGGTGGCGAAGAAAGCCCACTTGCCGAAAAATGCCGTGGCGACTATCTAGCGTAGAACGTTCACAGGTTTGTCAGAGTGCATTTTCCCTGTGTCACCCTCAATGATTGCGGAAAACCGTTTTGCCGAAAGCCAAACAAAAGTTAGACGAAATCCTGAGCGACTCCATCCTTTGGCGCCTTTTGACTGAAAATCTGCGCGCTCAGGCCGTTCCGTACATTATTTCGATGATCGCCATGGTTCTCGTGGCGGGCACGACAGCTGCCGTCGCATTCATCATGCGCGACGTGGTCGATTCCCTTTTCGACAGTGCAAACTCGGCCAAAATCTTCAGCGTTTCGATGGCCGTGTTTATCATTTTCATGGTGAAGGGACTTGCGACATATGTTCAGGTCGTTGCCATGACGCGCGCCGGAAATCGTATTGTCGCGCAGCAACAGATCAAGTTGTATGACAAGCTGCTGCGGCAAGGCGTTTCCTTCTTCAATCTTACTGAAAGTTCCGATTTGTTGCTGCGAGTGACACAATCGGCCCAAGCGGCGCGTTCGGCGATTGAAATCGTCATCACAACGGCGGTGCGGGATACGCTGTCTCTCATCGGACTTTTGGCCGTTATGTTCTATCAGCAGCCGTTCCTGTCCCTTTTCACGCTGATTATTGGTCCGCTGGCGATTTGGGGTGTTCGGACTCTGCTGCGCAAAGTGCGCGAAATCGCGGATATGGAGATGCAATCGCTTGGCGCGATTATGCAGGTTATCCAGGAAACCTCGGCCGGTATTCGTGTGGTCAAGTCTTTCAGTCTTGAAGAGCGGATGGCGGGCCAAATGTACACTGCTGTCAAAAGCGTCGAAAAACGGCGCAACAAACTCGCCCGTCTTCAAGCTGCGACCAGCCCGTTGATGGATATTCTTGCGGGTTTCGCGATTGCTTCAGTCATCGGGCTGAGCGCAGCCAATCTCTTTGGGTCCTCGAGCACCACACCGGGCGAGTTGATGTCCTTTGTGACAGCGTTGATGATGGCATATGAACCCGCCAAGCGCCTGTCCCGAGTCCGTGTTAAAATGGAGCTGTTTTTGCGGCGGGTGCAGATGATGTTCGCACTTCTTGACCAGCCGGAAACTCTGAAGGAGGAGGCTGATCCTCTGAGTCTGCCAGAGGGTCCGGGGGAAGTTATCTTTGACGATGTAACTTTTGGGTATCGGCAAGACGACCCAATCCTGAGGAACCTGTCCTTGACTTTCGAGGCGGGGAAAACCACGGCGCTTGTTGGCCTGTCCGGAGGCGGCAAATCGACGATCCTGAACCTTGCGCTGCGTCTTTACGATCCGCTTGAAGGGACGGTCAGCATCGATGGCAATGATGTAAAACTGGCCTCGTTCGAGACCCTGCGCAAGAAGATGTCTTATGTTGGCCAAGAGGTGTTTTTGTTCTCAGCCTCGATTGCGGACAATATCCGCCTGGGACGGCAAGACGCATCTTTGGAAGATGTCATCGAAGCGGCCAAGGCCGCAAATGCCTATGATTTCATCATGAAGCTCGAGGATGGGTTTGATACCCTAACGGGCGAAAACGGGGCGTTTTTGTCTGGCGGGCAAAAACAACGCCTTGCGATTGCCCGTGCTCTGCTGCGCGACAGCCCCATTTTGTTGCTGGACGAACCGACAAGTGCGCTGGATTCGAAATCTGAACATGTGGTGCAAGAGGCCTTGCATCGCCTGACTGAGAACCGGACGACGATTATTGTTGCCCACCGTTTGTCGACGATCCTGCATGCGGACAAGATAGTGGTTATCGAGAACGGTCAGGTGCTGGAGCAAGGCCGTGCCGAGGACCTGCTCAAGGAACCGGGGCCATTCCGTACGCTTTATGATCACCAGTTTTCGAACGCGGTCAAAACCGAAGAATAGCCGTCCGCCGGACGCCTTAACAAAAGCGAAACGACATGGATGCGTCCGTCATTATTCCGACCTATCACAGCTGGGACAAGCTGCAGGCTTGCTTGAATTGCCTGACGAAACAGAGCGTGGACCCCGCGCGGTTTGAGATACTCGTGGTCAATAACGACCCGGCCGATCCGCTTCCGGCCACGTTCAATCTGCCGGAAAACGCATCTGTTCTTGAGCAGGCAAAACCGGGATCTTACGCCGCGCGGAACCGGGGCATCGAACAAGCCACAGCCAACCTTCTGTTTTTCACTGATTCAGATTGTTTGCCCGATCCGGAGTACATCGCCGCTGGTCTGGACATCGCCGCCGCACACCCGGAAATCGGGCGTTTCGGTGGAAATGTTGTCCTCATTCCAAACGGGGACCATTGGACCACGACCGAGCTTTATGACTTGCACTTGGGGCTTGAACAGCAAAAGTGGGTCGAGCGGGGACGGGCTGTTACCGCAAACCTGATTGTACGTCGCGAAACAATGGACCGTGTCGGCTGGTTCAATGACACCGTCCTGTCCGGTGGTGATATGGAATGGAATGCGCGAGCGTCGGCGGCTGATGAACCAATCCTTTTTGCGGCTGACGCCATCGTCCGTCACCCGGCCCGTGGTAGTCTGAACGAGCATTTGACCAAGGCGCGCAGGATCGAGGGCGCGCGGCTACGTCGAAATGCGAGCCGAGGGTTGGTGAACTACATTCCGCCCATCCAGAAGCTCATTCCCTCTTTCAAAACGCTAGGCAACCTTCTGAAAAACCCTGAACTGAGCACGGGGCAGGCCTTTTCGGTCTGGGGCGTTCACTATGCGATCCGGGTCGTGAAAATTACCGAAACGGTGCGGCTTCTCTGGTTCAAGAGACCTGACCAGCGCACCTGACACATCTTCCGAGCTGTCCGGGAAACGTTCAGGAATACGCCTCATGCGGTTGTGCGTTGAGTTTGCCTGACGTCAACGCAGCCAAGGCGACCATCAGCGCAGCGGTTCCCAGCACCGCTGCCAACCCGCCGATTTGATAGGTCAAACCTGACAGGACCGTGCCGAGCAGGCGTCCGGTCGCGTTGGCCATATAATAAAATCCGACATCCATCGTGACACGTTCCGACTTGGTGAAAGTTAGGATCAGATATGAATGCAGCGAAGAATTTACGGCAAAAACCGCACCAAACGCCAGCAGGCCGACAACCAGCGTGACGGTTAACCAGGGTTGCGGCGCTTGCGACATAAGGACGGCCACCGTCAACACCATGGGCACACAAAACAATGCGGCGGCCCAGTTGCGGGCAGCCAGGATCAGATCTCCTTCGCTACGCTCCGAAGCACGCAGGATTTTGGGTGCGTTGGCCTGTACGACGCCATACAAGATAACCCAAATGGCCATGAACGTACCGATCATGAAAAAGGCAGTGCGATTGCCATCCTCAGAGCCGTCTGAAAGTACCGCATAGAAGTATATCGGGATGCCAACCACGAACCACACATCCCGCGCACCGAACAGGAATACCCGTGCCGCTGACAGCCAGTTCACGTTGGGAGATTTGGAAAAAACTTCCGAGAACTTCGCGCCTTTGCGCCCCTTGGGCAGACCCTGTGGCATGAACAGAATGACAGCCGCAAGGATTACGCCCAGTACGATTGCCATCACCAGGACGGCCCAAGTGAAACCCAGCGTTGCCAGCAGCGCCGCCCCCAACAAAAATCCAAGACCTTTGACCGCGTTTTTCGAGCCTGTCAGAAGCGCGACCCAGCGAAACAGTCCCCCGCCTTCTGTTGGGGCCAAAAGTTTCACTGCTGACTTCGAGGACATTTTGGCCAGATCCTTTGCGACCCCGCTGGCTCCCTGCACGATCATCACAAAAACGACCTTGGCCGGTATTGCCCAGTTCGGGTCCAGTTGTGTCAGAACCAGCAAAGCCCCGACTTGCAGCGCAAGGCCCGCGTATAATGTCGATGTCAGACCGAACCGTGCTGCGATCCAACCTGCGGCCAGATTGGTGACTATCCCCGCGATTTCATAAAGAACAAACAAATAGGCCAGCTGAACGGGTGAGAACCCCATAATGTGAAAGTGCAGAAGGACCAGCATCCGCAGGGCGCCGTCCGTCAGCATGAACGCCCAATAGGCTGCCGTGACCGCCACATAAGCCGAGAACCCCTCGGGCCGCTGCGTCACAGCGCGGCTCCGACCATCAAGGCAACATCAACCAGACGGTGGGCATAGCCCATCTCGTTGTCGTACCAGGCATAAATCTTAACCTGCGTCCCGTTCACGACCATGGTCGATGGCGCATCGATAACCGAGGATCGGGGATCATTGGTATAATCCGTCGAGACCAGAGGGCGGGTTTCATAGCCCAGAATGCCCTTCAGCGGACCATCGGCGGCGGCTTTGAAATAGCTGTTGACCTCTTCCGGCGTCGTGGGGCGTTCGACTTCGAACACACAGTCGGTCAGCGAGGCGTTCAGCAATGGGACACGCACGGCATGCCCGTTCAGCCGTCCTTTGAGTTCAGGGTAGATCAAGGTGATTGCGGTGGCCGAGCCTGTGGTGGTCGGGATCAGCGAATTCAGCGCCGACCGTGCGCGGCGCAGGTCCTTGGCGGGGCGATCGACAATGGTCTGCGTGTTGGTCACATCATGGATCGTGGTCATGGACCCGTGCCGGATGCCCAGATTCTCGTGGATCACTTTCACGACCGGTGCCAGACAGTTGGTCGTGCAGGACGCTGCCGTTACAATGTGGTGCTTGTCAGCGTCATAGGTACCCTCGTTCACGCCCATGACGATATTCGCCGTCGGACCGTCCTTGACGGGGGCAGAAACGACAACCTTTTTCACTCCGGCCTTGAAATAGGGGGCCAGTTTCTTTTCGCTTTTGAAAACACCAGTGCAGTCAATCACCACATCGACCCCATCCAGCGGCAGGTCCGACAGGTCCGTGGTTCCGATAAAGGGCAGGCGGGTGCCGTCGATCGTTACACTCTCGGCATCATGCTGGAACGTCGCGTCCCAGCGCCCGTGAACCGTGTCGAACTCAAGCAGATGAGCGTGCATCTCGGGGTCGCCGACGCCATCGTTGATCCAGGCGATCTTAGCACCCTTTTCCAGCAAAGGTTTCAGGGCCAGCTTTCCCATTCGGCCAAGGCCGTTTATGGCATATATGGTCATTTCACGCCCTCGACCGGCGTGCGCCCGATATCATCGACTGCGGATTGTAATGCGATCCGGTCGAGACTTTCGACAGGCAATGATGTAAACGCCTCGATCCGCCGTTTGAGCGCGCCGTAGGCGTTCTGAAAGGCCAGGCTTTTCTCGGCATCCGTGCCGGTCGCCTTGACTGGATCCACCATGCCCCAATGGCCGCTGATCGGTTGGCCTTCCCAAGCGGGGCAATCCTCGTTCGCGGCCTGATTGCAGACTGTAAAAACGAAATCCATCCGAGGCGCGTCGCCTGTCGCAAATTCCGACATGTGTTTTGATCGCAGTACCGAAGTGTCGTGCCCTTTGTCGGTTAGCACCTGCAAGGCAAACGGGTTTAATTCGGACGTTGGCTGCGTTCCGGCAGAGTAGACGTTGAACCGGTCTGCCCCCAAAGAGCCCAGAATGGACTCGGCAAAGATCGACCGGGCTGAGTTGCCAACGCATAAAAAAAGGACATTAAATTTTCGGTCCGCCATGGTTTCATTTCCTTGGGTGAAAGGCAGGCAGACATCAGGTCTGCCGCGACAGCAATCGTTCAGCAGAAATTCCAGCATCTTTTGCACGTTGCCCATTTCGATCGAATAAAGAAGTGAGGTTCCCGACCGCGCCTGACGCACCAAACCCGCTTGCTGAAGCGCATTCAGATAATTCGACAACGTGCTGGGTTTTATGTCGAGCCCAGAGGCCAGTTCCCCCGCCGGCACAGCGTCAGGAAAGCGTCGCATCAACATGCGAAACACAAGAATCCGTTGCGGGTGGCCCAGCGTGGCCAGTTGGCTTGTTATCTCTAATTCCATATTTCATGAAATATGGAATTAGATAATCAGCGTCAACATCGAATAGCCTTTAGGCTCAAATAGAAGCAAAAGACGGAAGCTGAACTATCTGACATAAAAACACAAATTAGTGAGCAAGAAAGAACATTATTTTCGGACGATCTGCAATGCTTGTTGGGGTTTAGAGCATACCTCTATCATAAAGAGCAGATAAATTTCCTTGTAGAAAACCGCTGGATCAGCCGGCGGCTGCCGCAGAATCAGAAAAGGAAGCTTGTCATGAAAACCATGAAAACTCTTGCGTTTGGACTTGTCCTTGGCGCCTCAGCGCTGGCGTTTGGCCATTTTGCACCCTCAGTGCAGGCACAGGTATCGGATGACTGGCAACCAAACTGGACAGCTGACGGCGAGCTGGTTTTGCCCACAGGCTATCGGGAATGGGTCTTCCTCGGCTCTCCCCTGACCCCTAACGCGTTGAATGGCGGGCAGGCAGGGTTTCCCGAATATCACAACGTCTACATGCACCCGGCGGCTTATGCGATTTACAAAGAAACCGGCGAATTTCCTGAAGGCACAATTTTGTTGAAGGAGCTGCAATTGACTCAACCGGGAGAGGAAGAGGACGGCTCGCGCTTTGAAGTATCCGGGCGTGGTTTCTTTCCTGCCGGCTTCAATGGCATCGACATCGCGGTCAAGGATTCCTCGCGCTTTGCGGACAGCAACAACTGGGGATATTTCAACTTTGGCCACCATGCACCACCATATGCAGAAACCGCCGCCGCGGCCCCGATTGAGGCCTGTGCATCCTGTCACATTGATAATGCTGACGAAGACATGGTCTTTACCCGGTTCTACACAATCCTGAGCGCTGACTGAACCTCCGCCGAAGACACGGGCCGCTGATCTCCAATTGCGTTGCGGTCCGTGTCTGGCGCGGCGACACGGGCACGTGATGACCTGTCTTGTCTTCAGACACCGGAACGAACACATGAAACCTCATGAATCCGCGATTTGCATATTGATACTTGGTTTTTTCATGCTTGTGTCCCCGGCCTTTGCGCAGATGGGCGCACCGGTTGATCATTGCGCGGCGCAAGCGGAACCAGGCGTTGACTGGCATGAGTGCGACTTTTCCCACGAAGACCTGGCAGGTGTGGATCTAAATGGGGCCAACCTGAACGGGGCCAAGTTCACGGCGGCCAATCTGCGCGGCGCAAACCTGTCCAACGCGGACCTGAGTGGTGCGATCCTGATTGGCGCTGATCTGCAGGAGGTTGATTTTTCCGGCGCAGATTTGCAGGGCGCGTTCATGACCAAGGCACAGCTTGGGAAAAACCGGTTTGATGGCACATTGCTGAGCGGAGCTTATTACAATAACGCGCATAAATGCGCGCAGGGTTCGGTGGGCATCTGCAAGTGACGCCCAAATGGTCCGGTCTGATGTCACGCCGTCAGTGGATGGCGCTGATCGGTATGGCGGGCGTCTTGGCGCTTGCAGGTCCAACAGAAGCCAGCACCCGAAATATCCGACAGAACCGCGCATCCAGGCGGGGATTCTATGCCAACACATATCTGATCGAAGGTCCGCAGAGCTTTGCTCTGATAGACGCACATTTGCATCCGGACGAAGCCCAAGAGCTTTCGGCGCTGATTCTGGCGGCACAAAAACCGCTTGAGGCAGTTGTCATCACCCATCCGCACCCGGACCACTATCTCGGCTTGGAACATCTGGGCAGCTTGTTCCCCCACACTCGTGTCCTGAGTTCAGACGTGACCCTGCGTTTCATTCGAACAGCCGCAGCAGACTGGCCTGAGTTCAAAGCTCCTCTGATTGCTGTGGGGCAAGGCGAGTTGACACTCGCCGGACGTCGATTTCAGTGTTCGCTGATGCCGGATGCGGAAAGTATGGCACCCTTGGTGCTTTTTGAAACGGAAACCCGCACGCTGATCACCGGCGATCATGTTCTGAACCGACAGCATTTGTGGTTGGTCGAGGGGCGCCCCGAGGCCTGGTTACGCAATCTTGATCACTTGGCTGCCTTAGCCCCGAAGACGGTGTTGCCCGGACACGGGGCCATCGGCAGCGCTGAGTTAATCGGCGCGACGCAGGCTTATTTGCGCGATATACTGGAGCTCACGGAGCGAAATACTCCAACGGAACATCTGCGCGCCGAGATGCTGCGCCGTTACCCTGAACATGTCTTTGTCGAGGCTCTCGATGACAGTCTTCGCGCGCTGCTCTGATTTTCTTCGCTTGGGTCCAACGCAGTTCGGCCGCCAACTGGTTAGCTCTGTTCCTTCGTAGGCTCGATCTGGTCGAATATGGCGTTGCAAATCTGGCCCATCTCCAGCGCGAAGAAATTCTTCGCAGCAGCCTCATTGGGGTGGAATGGGTCCTTGACCAGACCTTTCTTATTCAGCCGAAAATAATCTTTATTGCCCTGATTTGCCGCGACGGTTGCCGGAGTGGCACCAGGTACAAATGTGCACCGCAGTCCTGTTGTTTTGAACGCATTCATCAGGTTGGCCTGTGCCCGCAGACGCAGGTCCACGATTTTTTTCTTATAGGCCGGGGCCGTTGTCATGAAGATGCAGGGCAAATCCGGCGGCAATTGCGCTTTCAGCCGTTCCACATCCCTGACGGCCGACTCGGGATTGTTGGCCCAGTGTTTGGCGGAATTTCCAAGAAAAGACATGAGCAGCAGCTTGGGTTCGTAATAGTCTTCTCGCAGCATCGCCTCGAGAGGTGATTTGTTCGGCGAGCAGAATTGATATTCCTTGCCTTGGCCGATCTGCACATATTTGTTCTTGGTTTTGTTGACGAACCCGTATGTGCCTGCATTAACTCTCCATTTCGGGTCGACCTTGCAGATCGTATCTTTCTTGCGGCCTGACCGCGCGGTCCACGAGTCGATCGAGCTGGAACGTACCCCGATAACGCCGACCCGCATGTCACCCAGTTTCGCAAGGTTTTGTTTCTGTTCGGCATTGGGGCTGCAATGCTGCTTGATATCGCTGAAGAACTCCAGAAACGCGGGGCCAGAGCCAAATGATATCTGACTGTCCCCAATGATCAGGATCTCGGGCGAGTCAAACGCCTCGGCGTGGCTCTGCCCGACAGGTATCAGCAGCGCACTCAGCGCCATTATTATCTTATTTCGAAACTGCATGTTCCCCCCTATGCCGTTCCCCTAGTCCAAAGCGGAAAATACCGCATCACATAACGCATCCGCGTTAATATCCAGAAACTGGCGGATGGCCGCCGGGCTCGGATGGTGCGGGTCTTTTACCTTGCCGGCATCATTGCGCCGGAAATACTGTGGTTTCCCTTCAATTGCCGCTCTGGTTTTCTTGTTGAACCCCTCAACAACTTCGCAATGCCCGCCGGCCCTTTCAAAAGCGCGGGCGATCTGGGTTTGCGCCTTCATCCGTTTGTCATTGGTCTTTTTCAAATAGACGGGCACGCTTGAGACAAACACGCATGGAATGTCCTGCGGAATCTGTGCCAGCGTACGTTGCGCATCCTGATCAGCAGCCTCGGATGAATTTGCCCACCGGTCGGCCGAATTGCCCAGGAAAGTCAGAACAAGAAGACCTGGTTTGTAGTAGCCTTCGGCAAATGCGGCCTCGAACGCGGTCTTTTGTGGTTTGCAAAACTGATAGGACTTGCCCTTGCCGATCTGGATGAAGACCCGTTTTGGGTTTCCATCTATGCCATAAGCGCCTGCGTTCACACCAAATTTCTTGTCTACGTCACAGATTGCCCCGCGCGGCGCGCCCTTGGTGGTGGTCCAGGATTGCAACGATGTCGATCGAACACCGATGGCTGCGATCTCGCGTTCCCCTAGTTTTTGCAGGGATTTTTGGCGTTTGGGCGTCATTTCGCATCGGTCGCCAAGCTGTTCGAAGAACCGGGTATATTCCTTTCCGGCCCCAAACGATATCTGGCTGTCGCCCAAAACCAGAACATCAGGTTGTGCCAACGCCGGAACCGAGGCCAGAGTCAAGAAGACTGCTAAACAGGTCCGCAGGGCATTTGCAGTTTTGTTCTTCACGTCGTCACCATGGTCGCGGCCAGATTAAGATCGCTGTAAAGCGTTTGTCCAGATTATGATGCCGCTTTCGGCAGTGAAATACGATACAACACCTTGTTAATGCCATGGTGTCAGGGCTTCCGACGGTATTTCGCCCTAAACTCAGCATACTAACCGCGTTTGGGGCAGCTTCCTGAATGTCACAGGTTTTCAAAGGTCGCGGGGGTTCACGGCAACGTCAGCCGGATTTAACCCGACAGGTGCTGACGCCGTGAACGTCCCGGACCTTGTCAAACTGACTTCAGCTTGAGATCGGAAGCCAGTTTGCGATTGCCTGTCCAATCTCATCTGGCGAGTCTTCCTGAATATAGTGAATGCCCGGAACCGTGACTTCGGTCAGATTGGGCCAGCTTCGCACCAGATCCTGAACCGGCCCCTCTGTAATCAGCGCGCCCGGTTCGGCGTTTACGAACAACTTGGGAAACTGGGACGTCGCCAGCCACGCGCCGTAAGCTGCGACAAGCTCGGCCACGTCTGTGGGGTCACCCTCGATCGGGATTTGCCTTGGCCAGGTCAAGGTCGGCCTGCGGTCTTCACCAGCGCTTAGAAACGGACGCCGGTATTCATCCATTTCTTCAGGATCGAGTGCGCGCAGTATGCTGCCGGGCAGAACGTTTTCAATGAAGATATTCCCCTGCAGGATCATCTCTTCACCCGCTGGTGAACGGAAGGCCTGAAAGATCTCACGCGCGGCTTCGGGAAACGCGGACCAGCTTGGGACCGGTGCGACAATGGCCTCCATGAAGGCGATTCCCCTGACAGCGTCCGGATGGGTATGCGCCCAGTGAAAACCAAGGCCGGACCCCCAATCATGGATCACCAGCGTGACGTTGTGCGCGACGTCCAGTTCTTCCAGAAGAGCAAACAGATAGCTTCGGTGTTCCGCGAAGGTGTAGCGGTCCGGTCCCGAATTATCGAGCTTTTCGGAATCGCCCATCCCGATAAGGTCCGGTGCTATCAGACGGCCACGACCTTCAAGATGAGGCATGATATTGCGCCACAGATACGAGGAGGTCGGGTTGCCATGCAAAAATACAATCGGGTCCCCCTCGCCATGCTCTACATAAGCCATTTTCCTTCCGAGAATTGTTTTTGATTTTTTGCTGTAGGGCATTTGTGAGGTCTGTTTGGTCGGCATCTCAGTCTTCCCATTGGATTGAATTTCGGGGGTGGTGCGCATGTCTGGATCTTAGATAGCATGGTCGCCCCAGACGTCATGTTCGCTATTTTATAGGTCGTTTACATTAGCCCGGTCTAAAGGTTTCACGCTACGCGTTCGCTTCAACCCCCATCACGACGCGGTGAGCAATTTCAACATTGGAAAAAAAATATTACCAATTTTTGCGCCCCGCGTTATGTTACGCGGGTATCGTTTGGCCTGTCACAGGCAAGGCGATCATCTATGGGAGGAACAGATGACCAAAAAGCTTATCACGCGCCGCAGCGCGTTCAGAAGCATTGCCGGTGCCGGTGCCGCGACACTGGCCGCACCGCATATCGCAACCGCCGCTGGTGAAGGGACCACCTGGAAGATACAGACATCCTGGCCTGGCGGCATCGGTCTGCAGGTCTTCAAGGACTGGTGCGCGACGATTGAGGAAAAGACCGGCGGAGAACTGGCCTTTCAGGCCTTTGGCGCCAACGACGTCGTGGGTGATTTCCAGCTGGCAGATGCTGTAAAGAACGGCGTTCTGGACGCAATCAACCCGTTCACCATCTATTATCAGGGTATCATCCCTGCGGCGGTTTTCCTCAGCTCTTATCCGCTGGGCCTGCGTCAGCCGCATGAATATGACACGTTCTATTACGGTCTGGGTGGTCTGGAAATCGCCCGCGAATTGCTGGGCGCGCAAGGTCTGCATTTTGTCGGACCGGTGCATCACGGGCCGAACATCATCCACTCGAAAGTGCCGATCCGGTCGATTGACGATTTTGAGGGCCGCAAGATGCGCCTGCCAGGCGGAATGGTGGCCGAGGTGTTCTCGGAACTGGGTGCGGAAACGACCGTTCTGCCGGGGTCCGAGATTTTCCCGGCACTGGAAAAGGGCACAATCGACGTGGCCGACTTTGTGGGGCCAGCCGTGAACCACGCCCTGGGCTTCAGCCAGGTGACAGATTACATCGTGATGGGTCCTGCGGGCTTTATGTCCGTCTATCAACCGGTCGACATTATGGATATCACGGTCGGAAAAACCGCCTGGGACAAGCTGAGCCCGCAGATGCAGGAATTCGTGGAAATGGAAACCCACGTCTATTCCGACCTGCACCATGCAGCCATTCAGGCCGCCGATCAGGAAGCCTGGAAAAAGTTCGAAGCCGAAGGTACCGAGATCACCCGTCTGTCGCAGGACGACGTGGAGCTGATGACCGAAATCGCCGTGCCGATCTGGTTCAAATACGCAAACCGCGACAAGAACGCTGCGCGGGTTTTCAAAATCCAGCTTGATTACATGATGTCTGGCTCATTGGGCTATGTGACGCCTGAAATGATCGAAGGTCAGACGCTGGATCTGTGATCCGCTGATCCTTTGCTAACAGTCCGCGCGGTCGCCGCGCGGACATGACTTTTCTTTGGAATTCGGAACGTACCATGCCGAGCGTCGATTTCACGCTGCCGCACTGGCTGTATTGGGTCGGGCTGATCGCCTTTCCTGCTCTGGCCATGGTGTTGGCGCGTAAAGCCCAGCCTGAAAAACGCACCTATGGAATGCCACTGGGCTACCTGATCCTTGTCACGGGCGGGATGCTTGGCCTGCACCGGTTTTATTTGCGCAGTCTTCTGGGGCTGATTTATCTGCCGATCTTCCTGATGATCCTTTTTGCGAATGGAGAAGAGCGCACGGCGCGGAACGAATTCTCCAACGCCATCAACATCGTGCGACAGGCCGAGCGTACCATCGAAAGGGAATCCGGTCGGGTTGAGGCTGCCGAGGAGGGGCTCGCGGACCTGCGCGCGGCCGCCGAGGCGGCACAGGATGGCACCGCGCTGCAGAAGCGACGCGCAGAAAGGTCTCTGGACCGGGCCGAAAAAGCCATTGCAACGGGTCGCGAGCGACTGGCCGAATCCGAGGCCGCGCGGGTTGAAGCCCAGCCTTTGGCCGACGCTGCCGGCAAAGATCGCGCCTTTTGGGGATCAGTTGCGCGCTATGCGTTCTTCACAATTCTGGCGCTTATGGCAATCGATGCGCTGTTGATGCCCAAGCTGGTTGCAAGCGCCCGCGCCAAGGCCGAGGCCGAACCACATGAACCTGAAATGGAGATCGACGAAGAAACTGCCGCCCGGGCCGCCGAACTGGACCCGAATGCCCGCAAGTCAGATCAGGACTATGCGCAGAACTGGATAGACAGGCTGTCGCTTTATGCTGGTGAGTTCGTCTCGTACTGGGCGGTGATCGCTGTCTTTGTCTACTATTACGAGGTGATCGTCAGATATGTGTTCAACGCGCCGACCAATTGGGCACATGAATCCATGTATCTGATGTTTGGGATGCAATACCTGATCGCCGGATCCTATGCGATGCTGACCGAAAGCCATGTGCGGGTGGATATCTTCTATGCTCCGCTGACCAAAGCAAAACGGGCATGGGCGGACCTTTTCACATCGATCTTCTTCTTCATCTTCGCAGGTACTCTGCTGGTGACGTCGTACATTTTCGCAATGGATGCGGTTGCGGTGCCCACTGGCAACTCGGTCGTATCGGATTGGGCGCGTGGTGAGATCGGGTTCTTCCAGATGTTCGGATCGCTGACCTTCGGCGACTGGACCGATCCGAACATTCGCTGGGGTGAGATCAGCTTTAACGAATGGGAAATCCCGCTTTGGCCGATGAAATGGATGATGGTCGTGGGCGCGATACTGTTGATTTTGCAAGGGGTGTCGAAACTGTCCAAAGACATCCGAACGATTGCACGGGGGTACTGACCGATGGGTCTTGATATGTCCATCGAGCTGCTGACGCTCGTTATGTTCGGATCCCTGCTGGTCCTGCTGATGGCGGGTTTGCCGCTTGCTTTTGTCACCGGGGGGTTGGCCTGTGTCTTCCTGTTCGTTCTGGGCGATGCGCGGGCGCTGAATATCGTACCCAGCCGGATTTTCCCGCTGATGACGAACTATCAGCTATCTGCGATCCCACTTTTCATCTTCATGGCTTCGATGCTGGAACGGGCCGGGATCATCAACGACATGTTCGATGTGATCTACAAGGTACTCGGCGGTCTGAAAGGCGGGCTGGCTGCGGCGACAATCATCGCCTCGACCGTTCTGGCGGCGATGGTTGGTGTCATCGGGGCCGCTGTGGTGACAATGGGGATCATCGCGCTGCCTGCGATGCTGAAACGCGGCTATGATACCAAGATCGCCATGGGTTCGATCATGGCAGGGGGGACGCTGGGCATTCTGATCCCGCCGTCTATTCTGGCCATCATCTACGCCGTTGTGGCCGAGCAATCGGTGGGAGAACTGTTCATCGGCGCCGTCATTCCCGGTCTGATGCTGTCGGGGATGTACATCATCTATGTGGTGGTCCGGTCCTATATCAATCCGGTTCTCGGCCCCCCAATCCCCGTCGATGAACGTATCTCGAACCGCGAGAAAATGCGCCTAATGGGCAAGATGTCGGCCCCAATCGCGTTGATTGTCATCGTGCTGGGCGTGATCTTTTCCGGCGTCGCGACCCCGGTCGAGGCCGCAGGTATCGGTACCTTCGGCGCGTTCATTGTGGCGGCTATCCACAACAAGCTGGACTGGCCCACGGTTCGCGAGGCGTGTCTGACCACGCTAAAAGCTTCGGCCATGGTGATCTGGATCATGTTCGGTGCGACGATCTTTGTGGGGCTTTACGTGCTGGAAGGCGGTCAGCAATTCGTGCAGGAAACGATGCAGGGCGCGGGTCTTGGGCCGTGGGGTATCCTGATCGTCATGCAGATCCTGCTGGTGGTGCTGGGTATGTTCCTCGACTGGGTCGGTATTCTGCTGCTGTGCGTGCCGATCTTTGTTCCGATCATCAAGGCGTTGGGGGCGGCCGCGTTCGGCTTTGAAGATCCGAACGATTTGGTTCTGTGGTTCGGGGTTCTCTACCTGGTGAACATGCAGATGAGTTTCCTGTCGCCGCCCTTCGGTTATGCGTTGTTCTATCTGCGTGGGGTTGCCCCGCCCTCGATCCCGATGACGGACATCTTCAAAGCGGCCCTTCCATTTCTGTTCTTGCAGATCGTAGGGCTTGTCATCTGTATGCTGTTCCCATGGGTCGTGACGTGGCTACCGAACCTGGTCTATGGCTAGGCGTTCCGGCTGGTCGCGAACCTATTTGAGCGCGCGGGCCAGAAAGGCCCGCGTCGCTTCATGCCGGGGTGCGCCAAACAGCTGCGCGGGGGGGCCTTCTTCGACAATGCGCCCGTCCTGAAGAAAGCAGACCTTGTCTGCCGCCTCGCGGGCGAACCCCATTTCATGGGTCGCCATCACCATGGTCATACCCTGCTTTTTCAGCATCAGCAGCACGTCCAGTACCTCACCCACAAGTTGCGGATCAAGGGCCGAGGTAATCTCGTCAAACAACATGACCTCGGGTTTCATGGCCAAGGCACGCACAATGGCGACGCGCTGTTGCTGACCACCGGACAACTGATCGGGATAATTGTCCACACGGTCCGCCAATCCGAACCGGGCAAACAGGGCTTCGACCTCGGTTTGGAGGTCTGCACGGGTCAAACCGTGTACCCGGCGCGGGGCCAACATCACGTTCTCCAGCGCCGTCATATGCGGAAACAGGTTGAAGCTCTGGAACACAATCCCAATGCGTGCGCGCACCGATTGTGGATTGAGACCGGGGATCGAGATATCCTCTCCGTCGAGAAATATCGCTCCGTCATCGATTGGCTCCAACAGGTTGATGCATCGCAAAACCGTTGACTTGCCCGCACCAGAGGCGCCGATCAGACAGACCATTTGGCCTTCTTCAACCGCCAGATCGATGCCGTTGCACACGGTGCGTTCGCCGAACCGTTTGATGACGCCTTGCAAGTCGAGTTTCGGCATCAACGCCTCGCTCGCATTTGACGGGCCATCAGGTGATCAGCATAGCGGGTGGCCGGAACGGTCACGATCAGAAAAATGATCGCTGCACCAACATAGGGGGTAAAATTCGCCAGCAATGATTTGAAAACGCCGGCCTGACGGAAGATTTCGACCGGGCCGATGAAACTCAGCAGCGAGACATCCTTTTGCAACGCAATTAACATGTTCATCTGCGATGGAACCACATTGCGGACGGCCTGCGGCAAAACCACATCCCGCATCACCTGTCGTTCGGACAAACCCAGCGAAAGCGCGGCCGCCCTTTGACTATGATGTACGCTGTCTATCCCCGAGCGGAAGATTTCAGCCACATAGGCCGAATAAGTCAGGATCAAAGCCAGAGACCCCCAAATATACGGCGAATTCCAGGGGCGTGGCAGGCCAAGGCCCGGGATTCCAAAGCCGATCAGATAGACCGTCAGAATAACCGGCACGCCACGAAAGACATCCGTGAAGGCAGCCCCAAATATCCGCAATGGAAAAAGCGCGGGTGACTTGGCATCACGCGCAAGCGCGATCAGCAGGCCCAGAACCGCGATAGCAGGGGCGGACCATGCAAAGATCATGACGTTGATGCGAAATGCCTCAAGCAGTTTCGGAAATGTCTTGATCAACGTGTCGCCGTCGAAAAAGCTCTGCTGAACCTTGGCCCATCCCGGGGCCAGCGGCACAAGAAAGTAGATCGCCGCAACCACGATCACCGTACTTGTCGCCGCAATTACCACCGAGCGCCGCCGCTGCTGCGCCTCATATCGTTCGCGGCGGGTTGCTCCCGTCGCCTCTGGTCCGGTCATCTTATTTGATCAATGGGACACCAGTCGTGTCCTGCAGCCATTTGGCCTCGATCTCGGCCAGTTTGCCGGTTTCGGCCAAGGTCACAATGGCCGCATCTATGCAGGGTTTGAGCGGGTTTCCTTCCTCCATCAACATTCCAAACTGGTCAGGGTTGTCACTTTGATCCGGCGGAAACTGTCCGATCACCTTTGACCCTTCGATCATAACGGCGCTCAGAAACAATGCTGTCGGCAAATCGAACAGGGCCGCATCGATCTGATTGGCTGTCATAGCCGCATTCACGTCTGCGTTGTCCCCGTATAGCAATGGATCGCTGTCGGGCTGGATGATACTCGCCAGTTTCGGAACTGCCGTGGTCGATCCCACTGCGCCCCACTTCAAAGCTTTCAACGCCTCCAGAGACGGCGCAGTGCCGACAGCATTGGCGCTGACAAGAACGGCCATCGGCGCGGTATAGTAGGGTGCCGAGAAATCCACCACCTGATCCCGTTCTGGCGTGATCGAGTATTGCTGCATATTCACATCAAACTCTTTCACACCGGGCTGGATCGCTTCATCGAACGAGGACCGGATCCAGATCACATCTTCCGCTGCAAAGCCCATTTCTTCTGCCACTGCATAGGCTACAGCGGCTTCGAAGCCCTCGCCGCTTTCGGGCGTATCGTCCAGAACCCATGGGTAATAGGCAGGGTTTCCGGTGGCGATGGTGAACTTGCCCTCGGTCAGTGTTTTGCCTGCGGCGCACTGCCCGTCCGCAGAAACCGCAGTGGCAAAGCCAAGCGATAGGGCCGCAAAGGTAAGCGTCCTGAACATGAGATCATCCCTCGTATTGGGTTATGCAGTCGCTACGGTAGTCCCGCCCGGACAACCTGTCCAGCGCCTGTCATCCGCCGGTTTCGGAACCACCAAACAGGGTCGGCGTATCGCCTTCCTGCCACTGCGCATACTTGGCCATTACACTTTGAAATGGCGCGCTGTTCAGGAAGTTGTCGAGCCAGAGAACAAGATCGGGCCAGTCCTGCGCGTCAAACCATGCTCTGTCGATATAGGCAAATTGCCGGACAAAGGGCAAAAGGGCCAGATCAGCCAAGGTAGGACGATGCCCGAACAGCCAGGGCTGACCTCCCAAAACCAGATTGAGTTCCTTGAGGTGCAGCGCGGCTTTGGCCCGCTCTGCTTGATGATCAATGTCCGGATAGCGCGTCGCATATTTGGTATGATCAAGCGCCCGTTTAAACGGCCCGTCATTTGCGGCGATCAGGTCCCATCCCAGGCGCGGCATATCCAGCAGGCGCTGTGGATCACTTTGTTCAAGCGCCCAGACCATGATGTCCAGGCTTTCATCCAGAACGCGATCGGTCAGACGCAGGGCGGGTACGGTGGTACTGGGCGATGTTGCAAGAAAAGCCTGCGGTTTTTCCCGCAATACCACTTCGCGTAATTCGACCGTTATGGCAGCGCTGGCCAGCGCCAAGCGGCTACGAATGGCGTAGGGGCAGCGGCGAAACGACCAAAGAACAGGGTAATCTGTCATAGCGTTTTCTAACGGGCCACCCTGTCGCTGGTCAAACCCGGGGCGCCTCAGGCTGTGACACCTACGCCGACATAGGTTTCAAAACCCGATCCCAGAACCATCTTGGGCGAATAAATATTGCGCAAATCGACCATACGAGCCGAGTTCATCATCTCGGCCATCTCAGACAGGTTCAGCGCGCGGAACTCGTTCCATTCGGTCAGAAGAACCACTGCATCGGCACCTTTTGTGGCCTCGTAGGGATCGTCCATCCAGGTCACGCCGGGCAAAAGCGCTTCACCTTCGGCGCGGCCCTGAGGGTCGACCACGCGGACCGTCGCGCCACCGCCGATCAACGCTGGCACAATGGTAAGCGAAGGTGCATCTCGCATATCATCCGTGTTGGGTTTGAACGTGACGCCCAGGACGGCAATTGTTTTGCCGTTGAACTTGTCGTCGCAGACGTCGCGGATTTTCTCGACCATACGGGCTTTGACGCTGTCATTGACGCGCATGACGGTTTCCGTGATCTGCATCGGATACGCATAGTCCTGCCCTATCCGGGCCAAAGCCGCGGTGTCTTTAGGGAAACACGACCCGCCATAGCCGGGACCAGCGTGCAGGAACTTGTTGCCAATCCGCCCATCCAGACCAATCCCGCGCGACACCTCTTTCACATCTCCGCCGACCCTTTCGCACAGACCTGCGATTTCGTTGATGAAGGTGATCTTGGTGGCCAGAAATGCATTGGCGGCGTATTTGATCATCTCGGCGCTTTCCACATCCGTCGTCAGGATCGGGAAATCGCGCAGATAAAGGGGGCGGTAGATCTCGGCCATGACTTCGGCGGCGCGGTCATTTTCGACACCGACAACAACGCGATCAGGGCGCATGAAATCGTCGATCGCTGCCCCTTCCCGCAAGAATTCCGGGTTGGACGCAACATCGAAATCTGCGTCCGGGTTGGCCTTTGCCACGACTGCCTGAACCTGACGATTTGTACCGACGGGCACTGTCGATTTGGTCACAACAACAGTGTAGCCGGTTATGGCATGCGCAATCTCTTCGGCGGCAGCCATGACATATGTCAGATCAGCATGCCCATCACCACGGCGTGTCGGGGTGCCAACGGCGATGAAAACAGCATCTGCACCATCCACGGCTGACGAAAGATCGGTGGTAAAGCTCAACCGGCCGGCTGCAACATTCTTGGCCATCAGAACATCCAGGCCCGGTTCATAAATCGGAACCTCGCCTGCTTGCAGCATGTCGATCTTGCTTTCGGATTTATCGACGCAGATCACATCATGACCGAAGTCGGAAAAACACACTCCGGAAACCAGGCCCACATATCCGGTGCCTATCATTGCAATGCGCATGGTTCAAATTCCTTCCTATCAGCACCTTGCGGTGCCAAATTGTATCTCAGCCAGAGAGAGGGTGTTCCAACCGAAACAATTGCGACAAAACTGCAGAAAAGTCGTTTGTTCCCCTTCGCCGCTTGTGTTGTCCAACTCCAGCTCCTTGGCGCCCGAATATGCGTTTCGCAGGACGTTATTCAAGCGGATAAATTCCATGATGGACGTATCTCGCACAGGCCCGCGTCAAAATTGCTGCACAAGCGGGCGGCGTGTGTGCCCATGCCAAGAATGGACGGGGTGGGACAGGTTGCCTTGAGGCGTGATAAAGGGATAAGGAAAGCGTCAGAAAGACGTTCCAGTCATGAAGGCCGGATATCCGGCTGAAAACAGGATGAAATCTTGGCGATCTTCAAGAAAAACGATCAGGACAAGCAGGTGCTGAGCCTAGAGCAACGCGTTCGCCGTAAGCGGCGGCGCAATCGTCTTCTGGTTCTGTTTTCCCCTTTGATCCTTTTGTTGTCGCCGGTTCTGATTCCCGGATATTTTTTGTATCGCAAGCGCAAGAAGGCGCGACAGGAAAAGCCGACGCGGCGCATGGATTCGGTTGTTGGTTCACTCCGCACGGTCAAACCTCTGCCGCTAGACACCGCAATCGAGACGCGGATCAACGCGATGCCGGACACATTCGCATTGTGTCGGGTTATTGGCAACGATCTGGTGCCACGTCACACGGCAGGGCAATCCCGTGCCAATGTCTCGTTCATTCTGGAACACGAGCCCGAATTCGAAAACTGCACCAAACTTTGGCTTCTGAACCGTATTTTCGACCCTGAGAACGAAGCGCATCTGATCGAACTGTTAGAACAGCACGGACAAACCTACGAGCGAATTCCTTACGATCCACTCGAGCTGCAAGCCACTGGTTTCGATTTTGAACCCTTCGACGATCCAATGATTTTTGTCGATGGCTCAATGGATGGTGAAAATGCCGAGATGAAGGCGCGTATGATCGCTCAGGCGTACCGCGCCCGCAACAACTATGTCATGAACAACAATGGGGCACGCAACGCCGCGTTGGAGCTTTGTTTGCGCCACGCGAAATGGGCGTTGCCGTTTGATGGCAATTGTTACTTCACGCAATCTGCGTGGGACGCCTTGACCTCGGATATTCTGGCGAACCGCGATAAACGGTACTTTACCGTCCCGATGGCGAGAATGCATGACAATGCCGATCTTCTGAACGACAGCGTCCGACCGGAGGCGGAAGAAGAACCCCAGCTTGCATTCCGATGTGATGCGCCGCTCAGGTTTGATGTGGCTCACCCATATGGGCGCCGGCCCAAGGTCGAATTGTTCCTGCATCTGGGAATTCCCGGCCCATGGCAGAAATGGCCCCTTCTACCCTTTGACATCCCGCCGCGTCGGGTCAGCCCCGAGGGGCACCGTGTTGGGTCGGCGGGCTGGGTCGCGCGCCTGTTTTCCGGCAAATCGCAACTGGAGGTGACGGGTGAAGAGGGCGTGGTTGTCCGTGGGTCGGCCCGAAATGATGCGATCCGGGCTACTCTGAATATGCTTGAAGCCAAAGACGTGCAGGCCTGTCTAAGGCGTAACGCCTTGGGCATTTATGTAGAAGAGAAAATCGAGGCATTGGCCAAGCACCCAGCTGACGCGGACCATCTTGCGATCCTCTCAGCCGCAGACGAGGCGGTTCGGCGCGGACCGTTCTCGGTCACGGACAAACCCGAGCCAGGCCCGAGCGGAGATTTACAGGACTATTTCCACCCTGCGCCCTACTGGTGGCCCAATCCCAAAAAGAAAAATGGGCTGCCCTATGTGCGACAGGACGGTAAACGCGTTCCGGGCACGCAATTGTATGAACCCGAGAGCGATCGATATGACCGAAGCCGTCTGCAACGGGTGTTCGACGACACCACCGCGCTCGCTCTGGCCGCACGGTTGACCGGCAATCAAGCCTATAAGGCACATGCAGAAGCACTTGTACGGACCTGGTTCATTGAGCCGGAAACACGTATGAACCCCCATCTCTTTTACGCACAGGTTCGGCGGGGCCATTCCGGCGATCGGGGTCTATGTCATGGTTTGATTGAAACCAAGGATTTCTATTACTTTCTGGATGCCGTCCGGTTACTTGAGATTGAAACGCTTGCCTCGGGGCTGAAAGAGTGGTGCCGCAGTTTCTTTGACTGGCTGCAAACAAGTGACCAGGGCATCGAGGAACGACACGCTGCCAACAACCACGGCACATGTTATGACCTGCAATCGGCTGCTTTGGCCGCTTTTGTCGAAGATATCGACGCCTTGCAAGAGATCAACTTGCGCGCTCAGGCCCGCTTGCTTGGGACAATTACAGCTGAGGGAACGCAGCCACATGAAGTCAAACGCACGCTTACCCAGCACTATTGCGCGTTCAACCTTCAAAGCTGGATCAACCTGTTTGATCTGCTGGAAGCTGCGGGGCTGAAACCCTGGAGCAGCGCTGCCGCCGACAGGCTGTTGCTTGCGATGCGCCACACCTTATCCGAGTCAGCCAGAGGCTGGACGCTGCCGCAGATCGAGCCGTTTGAGATGGCGCGCCTTGTCCCGATTGACCACGCATTGGAAATCCGCGCGGGTGAGCGTATTCTGGATACGGAGAAAGCACCTTCGTGTTTCTTTCCGCATGACGGCATCCCGCCGTTTTGGCGTCTGACTGAACGCAGCGTCTGAGGTCACAAAACCAGGCTCGATTTGGCGTATTCCGGTCCGATACCCTTCGGGTTTGGGGTGAAGACCACATAAAGTTCACAATATGGTGTTGCAAGTCCGGCGATCATCTGGATGATCATGGGCATGACGACCGGGACAAACCGGTCAGCTGCACAAATGCAGTCAAATACATAATGGGGAGACTTACATGTCATTGAAATCTTTGATGCTTGCCGCCAGCGCGATCGCTCTGGTCACAACCGGTGCCTCTGCCGAGACGCTGCGTTGGGCACGTGCGGGGGACTCGCTGACTCTTGATCCACACGCCCAGAATGAGGGTCCGACTTCGGCCATGGCGCATCAGATCATGGAAACGCTGGTCATGCGTGACCATTCCGGCGCACTCGTTCCATCGCTGGCGACCGAATGGGGACCATCCGAGGAAAACCCTAACGTTTGGGTGTTCAAGCTGCGTGAAGGTGTGACTTTCCATGATGGGGCTGAGTTTGACAGCGAAGACGTTGTATTCTCGCTCAACCGCGCGATGACACCGGATTCCGATTACAAGGAACTGCTGGCCTCGGTGAAAGAGGTACGCGCGCCGGACAAATACACCGTCGAGATCGAGACTAACGGCCCGAACCCGATCATGCCCAACAACCTGACCAACATGTTCATGATGGACAAGGGCTGGGCCGAGGCGAATAACGCCGTGAAGGTGCAGGACTATGAGGGCGGTGAAGATACGTTTGCCGCAAAGAATGCCAACGGCACAGGCCCTTACAAGCTGGTCAGCCGCGAGCCGGATGTGAAAACCGTACTGACCGCAAATGAGAACTACTGGGGAAAAGACGAGTTCCCGCTGCAGGTTACCGAGATCATCTATACCCCGATCCAGAACGCAGCGACCCGTGTGGCAGCTCTGTTGTCGGGTGAGGTTGATTTCATTCAGGACGTGCCGGTGCAGGATCTGGCCCGCGTGGCCGGTACCGATGGGCTGGACGTGCGCACAGCACCGCAGAACCGGGTGATCTTTTTCGGCATGAACATGGGTGATGCCGATCTGACCTCGGACAGTGTTGACGGCAAAAATCCGCTTGCCGATGTGCGTGTGCGTCAGGCGATGTCCAAGGCGATCAACCGTGATGCGATCAAACAGGTTGTCATGCGCGGCCAGTCGGCGCCTGCGGGCATGATCTCGCCGCCTTTCGTGAAAGGTTGGGATGAGGGCATGGATGCGTCCTCGACCACCGATATCGAAGGGGCCAAGGCCCTGATGGCCGAGGCGGGCTATCCCGATGGCTTTTCGCTGACCCTGAACTGCCCGAACGACCGCTACATCAATGATGAGGCGATCTGTCAGGCCGCCGTGGGCATGCTGGCCCAGATCGGGATCACCGTGAATCTGGATGCTAAACCCAAGGCGCAGCACTTCCCGCTGATCAACAACCTCGAGACCGACTTCTACATGCTGGGCTGGGGCGTTCCGACCTACGATTCCGAGTATATCTTCAACTTCCTCGTGCATTCGAAGGGTGAGAAATACGGTTCGTGGAATGGCACGCGGTATTCCAACCCTGACTTGGATGCCAAGATCGTGGCGCTGGCCTCGGAAACAGATCTTCCGGCGCGCGACAAGCAGATTAGCGAGATTTGGCAGGTTGTTCAGGACGAACAGCTGTATATCCCGATTCACCATCAGGTGCTGAACTGGGGCATGAAATCAGGTGTCGGCACCATTGTGGAACCGGAAGACTCGCCAAAGATCAAATACTTCGAAATGAACTAAAACACCTTGATCAAGGTGGGGCAGGGCGCGGTTTCGCGCCCTGTTTCTTTTTGCGGGGTAGGTCACGGGCTTGTGATCCCAATGTGAGAATTCCTTTACCTGTCCGCAAAAAACCACGAAGGTTTGGATAATAAACAGGGAGTAATGCCATGATCCTCAGGAACAGCGCCATCGGCCTGACCATGCTGCTTGCCAGCACGGCACAGGCCGCCGAGTTCAAATGGGCCTCGACCACCGACCCGCAGACGATGGACCCGCACGCGGTCAATTCTGCGCCGGTGCTCGGCTTTCTGAACAATGTCTACGAAGGACTGGTGCGGCGCGGCAAAGATATGACCGTTGAACCGGCACTGGCTGTCAGCTGGGAACCCATCGGTGACGGAGATGGCTGGCGTTTCAAACTGCGCGAGGGTGTAACCTTCCACGATGGCAGTACGTTCGACGCGCAGGACGTGCTGTTCAGCTACCAGCGCGCCTCGGGTGAGGCGTCGGACACCCGCAGTTGGTTTGCACCGGTCAGTGATGTGATCGTGGTTGATGACTACACCGTCGATATCATGACGTCTGCTCCGAACCCGCTGTTTCCTTCGTCCATCGCCAACTGGATGATCATGGATCAGGGCTGGACCGAGGCAAATGACGCAGTGGTGCCCGACAAGGAATCCGGCAATTACGCGACAATAAACGCAAACGGCACGGGCGCTTTCAAAGTGACTGCCCGCGAGCCCGGATTGAAAACCGTTCTTGAGCCACATGACGGCTGGTGGGGCGAGGCCGAGCACAACATCACACGCGCCGAATTCAACCCGATCCAGAATCCGGCTACCGCCGTTGCGGCACTTCTGTCGGGTGATGTCGACATGATCAACCCTGTGCCTATCCAGGACGTCGCGCGCCTGAATGAAAACGGGGATGTAGATGTCATTCAGGGCATCGAAGCGCGTGTGATCATGCTGGGTTTCGATCATGAGGCGGAGACCCTGAAATACACGGATGACGCGGGCAAACCAAACCCGTTCCAGGATGCGCGTGTGCGTCAGGCCGTGGCGCAGGCGATCAACGTCGATGCCATTCTGGCCACGATCATGCGCGGCAATGCCGAGGCAGCCTCGCAACTCGTCAGCCCCGCGATGAGCGGCTATTCCGCAGCCAATGCCGACCGTCCGTCCTTTGATGTCGAAGGGGCCAAGGCCTTGCTTGCCGAGGCAGGCTATGGCGACGGGTTCTCGTTCGGTCTAAAATGCCCCAATGACCGATACCTGAATGACGAGGCCGTGTGTCAGGCGGTCGTCAGCATGCTGGCGCAGATCGGAGTGACAGCCGAATTGGACGCGATGCCGGTACGGAACTACTGGCCAGAACTGCGCGAAGACAATTACGACATGTATATGCTGGGCTGGAGCCCGGGCACGTTTGATGCAGAACACCCCGTTCGCTTCCTTGTGGCAACACCCAATGAGGAAAAGAAGCTGGGCAGCTGGAATTTCGGCGGTTTCTCAAACGCGCGGGTGGATGAATTGTTGCCGCAGATTCAGTCGGAACTGGATCAGGCCAAACGGCAGGCCATGCTGGATGAGGTCACGCAAATCTATCAGGATGAACATGTCTATGTGCCGATGTATGTGCAGCCTCTGGTTTGGGGAACACGCAGCAATGTTGAGCTGACGCAGCGCCCGGACAACTTCTTCATCCTGCGTTGGGTGACGGTGAACTGAGCCCATGGGCGTGATGATCGCCGGGGTCTACCACGCCGAGGACCCCGCGCCCGACACAAGGCTTGACGGTGAATTCCGCCGTCAGGCCTCAACCATTAGGAACGCGCTGCCGGATGCTCTGGAACCGGGTCGGTTTCATCTTTACGCGGCGTGGAACTGCCCCTGGGCGCATCGCGTGCTGCTGGTTCGTGCGCTCAAGGGCCTGCATGACCTGATCACGGTTGCCTATGCCGAGCCGCGCCGTACAGCCGACGGCTGGGTCTATGCCGACGGCGCGGATGCGGTCTATGGCGCAACAGCGCTGCATCACGCTTATGCCCGCGCCACACCGGCCTATACCGGGCGGATCACGGTGCCCTTGCTATGGGACCGGGCCGAGGATCGGGCGGTCTCCAACGAATCCGCTGATCTGGTGCGGATGTTGGGCTCGTTGCCGGGCTATGGCCCAAATCTGTCACCGCCCGATAAGCTGGACCAGATCAACGACTGGAACGCAAAAATCTACCCACGGCTGAACAACGGCGTCTACCGCGCAGGGTTCGCCCGCACGCAAGAGGCCTATGAGGCCGGGTTCCGCGATGTGTTCGCCACGCTGGACGAGATTGAGGCGCATCTGGCCACCAACCGCTACCTCTGCGGCGACACGCTGACCGAGGCCGATCTGCGCCTGTTCCCCACGCTGGCCCGGTTCGATGTGGCCTATCACTATGCCTTCAAATGCAACCTGCGTCGGCTGATCGACTATCCAAACCTCTGGGGTTACGCGCGCGAAATTTACGCGTTGCCCGGCGTGGCCGCGACCGTGAAACTCGACATCTACAAGCAGGGCTATTTCTCACCGTCCGAACTGCGAAATCCGCTGGGGATCGTGCCGCTGGGCCCTGAAATCGATTGGAGCGCGCCGCACCACCGCGACATCTTGACCACCCGGTCGGTTAAAGCATAGAGAGACGCACCAATGGGGAAAATCAATGTTCGCATATATCGTCAGACGGATGTTCCAGTCCGTCATCGTGCTGTTGGTCGTGGGTCTGGTCGCGTTTTCGATGTTCCGCTTTGTTGGCGACCCGATCGACAACATGCTGGGGCAGGAACGCACGCAGGCTGACATCGACCGCCTGCGCACCGAACTGGGGCTGGATCAGCCCTTTGTGGTGCAATACGCCAAGTTCCTGCAGGGCGCGGTTCAGGGCAATTTCGGCGTCTCATACCGGCAGGGCCGACCGGTTTCGACAATTCTGGTGGAACGGGCCCCGGCGACGCTGGAACTGGCGTTTGTCTCGGGCTTTCTGGCGATCACGATCGGTATTGCCCTTGGCGTTTTCACCGCGATCCGACGACAAGGGATCGCGGCAAATGTGATTATGACCGTGTCCCTGATCGGGGTTTCGCTGCCCACCTTCCTCATAGGTATATTGCTGATCTACATCTTCTCGGTCGAGCTTGACCTGCTTCCCAGCTTCGGGAGGGGCGAGACCGTTATGATTGGCGGCTGGTCCACCGGGTTCCTGACCGCATCCGGTCTTAAGGCACTGATATTGCCTGCAATCACGCTGGGTCTGTACCAGATGACACTGATCATGCGGCTGGTGCGATCCGAGATGCTGGAAGTCATGCGCGCCGATTATGTCCGTTTCGCCCGCGCCCGGGGGCTGTCGGATCGGGTGATCAATTTCCGCCATGCGTTGAAGAATACTCTGGTGCCGGTGATCACCATCACGGGCCTGCAACTGGGCTCGATCATCGCGTTCGCGATCATCACGGAGACGGTGTTCCAGTGGCCCGGCGTGGGCCTGTTGTTCATCAACGCGATCCAGTTCGTCGATATCCCCGTGATGGCGGCCTATCTGATGCTGATCTCGGTGATGTTCGTGACGATCAACCTGATTGTCGATCTTCTCTACTATGCCATTGACCCGCGCCTGCGTGTCGACGCGAGGGCCACATGACCGATACCCCAAATACTCAAACCCAGTCGCGGATGGCCAAATTCTGGGACGGCGACTTTGCCTGGTCGTTCCGGCATTCACCGGTGGCGGTGATTGCCTCGCTGGTCGTGGTCATTCTGGTGCTGGCGGCAATTTTCGCGCCGCTGATCGCGCCCTATGATCCGTTTGACCCGTCTACACTGAACCTGATGAACGGGTTCACACCTCCGGGCACGCCCAACGCCTTCACGCAGGAAACCTTTCTGCTGGGCACTGACGATCAAGGGCGGGACGTGTTTTCGACCATCCTTTACGGCATGCGAATTTCGCTGTTCGTGGGGGCCGCGGCGGTGCTGCTGGCGCTGATTATCGGGGTTATTCTGGGGCTGGTGGCGGCCTATTTCGGTGGCTGGATCGAGACGCTGATCATGCGCATCGCCGATGTGCAGCTGACCTTTCCGGCGATCCTGGTGGCCATGCTTATCTTTGGTATCGCCAAGGGCGTGACACCGCCGGAATACCGCGATGAGATGGCCATTTATGTCCTGATCATCGCAATTGCCTTGTCCGACTGGGTTCAGTTCGCGCGCGTGGTACGCGGCGCGGCGCTGGTTGAGAAGAACAAGGAATATGTCCAGGCCGCCCGCCTGATCGGACGCGGATCCTTCCCGATCATGTTCCGCCATATCCTGCCCAATGTCCTCAGCCCGGTTCTGGTGATTGCCACCATCTCTTTGGCTCTGGCCATCATCGCCGAGGCGACGTTGAGTTTCCTGGGCGTTGGTGCACCTCCGACCCAGCCCTCGCTGGGGACGCTGATCCGGATCGGGCAGGGCTTCCTGTTCTCGGGCGAGTGGTGGATTCTGTTCTTCCCGGCCTGCACTTTGCTGGCGCTGGCCCTGTCTGTGAACCTGTTGGGCGATTGGCTGCGCGACGCGCTGAACCCCAAGCTGCGGTGATTTCATGAGCCTTCTGACGATCAACGACCTGACGGTCGAGTTTCCAACCCGTCGCCAATTGTTCACGGCTGTAGACCATGTGGACCTGTCGGTCGAACCGGGTGAAATCCATGGGTTGGTGGGTGAATCCGGGGCCGGGAAATCCACCATCGGCGCTGCCATTATGGGCCTTTTGGATCGTCCCGGACGGATCGCCAGCGGCACGATCAAACTGAGCGGCGATCAGATCAGCGGACTGGATGCCGAGGCGATGCGAGGGCTGCGCGGGAAGAAGATTTCGATGATCTTTCAAGACCCACTGACCTCGCTGAACCCGCTGTTCACCGTGCGCGAGCAATTGGTCGAGACCATTCAGGCGCATCTGGGTGGCTCGGATGCCGAGGCCAACGCACGCGCCCGCGATTTGATTGACCGGGTTGGCATACCCGATCCTGACACGCGCTTGGATCAATATCCGCACCAATTCTCGGGCGGGATGCGGCAGCGCGTGGTGATTGCGCTGGCCCTGTGTACCGAACCAGACGTGATTATCGCGGATGAGCCGACCACGGCGCTGGACGTTTCCGTGCAGGCGCAGATTCTGGACCTGATCAAGGAACTGGCGACCGAACGACAAGTTGGCGTCATTCTGATCACCCACGATATGGGGGTCATCGCCGATACCACCGACAAGGTGACCGTGATGTATGCAGGCAAAGTGGTCGAGACCGGCCCAACGTCTCAGGTCATGGGGCAACCCAGCCACGAATACACCAAGTCACTTATTGCGGCTGTTCCACGCCCGACGTTGAAATTGCACCGGTTTCCTCAGATCAGCTATGGCGGACGCGAGACTCGTTTCGCGATCGATGACATGGCCCGGCATTGGCCGAAAGTGGACAACGACACCAGCAAACCCATTTTTGAGATCCGGAACCTGACCAAGAAGTTCCTGCAGAAACGAGGTCTGCTGCCGTGGGATCGCACTTATTTTACAGCAGTGGATGACGTCAGCTTTGACATCCGCGCCGGTGAAGTGTTTGGCGTCGTGGGAGAGTCTGGTTCGGGCAAATCGACTGTCGCCCGTATGATCGCGGGACTTTACCCGGTCGACGGTGGCACAATAACGTTTGACGGCAAAGTGGTCAGTGATCTGACCAACAAAACCGCGCTGGATGCGTATCGCAAGAACATCCAGATGATCTTTCAGGACCCGTATTCCTCGCTCAACCCGCGTATGCGGGTTGATGATATTGTGGCCGAACCGATCCGCCATCACCGATTGATGGAGGGCGTCGATATCAAGCGACGCGTAGATGAACTTCTGGATCAGGTGGGCTTGGGCCACGAGGCCGGGATGAAATACCCGCATGAGTTTTCGGGCGGGCAACGTCAACGCATCTCGATCGCGCGGGCGCTGGCGACCCAGCCACGCTTTTTGATTTGCGACGAACCCACCAGCGCCCTGGATGTTTCGATTCAGGCGCAGATTCTGAACATCCTGAAGGATTTGCAGGAGCATCTGGGTCTGACTTTGCTGTTTATCAGCCACGATCTGCCAGTGGTGCGCCAGATGTGTGACCGTGTCGCGGTGATGAAGCAGGGCAAGGTCGTCGAGTTGCAGGAAACCAACGCATTGTTTTCAAACCCGACCACGGATTACACCCGCGAATTGCTCAGGCTGATGCCGCGACTGGATGATCTGTCGACCGATGGGCTGGGCTTGCAGGACTAGAAACTGACCTGAGGCGTTAGTCAGGCCGCGGTAAAATGGTTCTGAAATCGTCGGCCAGCCAAGGATACTTCGCGCTCATATGGTCGGTCACATGCCGTCGGATCAACCCCAGAAGCGTCCGGTAAATCAGGCGCGACGTCGACTCGGGATACACGTCTGTCGTGAACAGGGACACGGTGCGGGCAAAGCTTTTGCCCGGGAAAGGCAGGATGCGTGTGTCGTCATGGAACCCCCGGGCCTGATGATAGCTGGCGGCGGTCGTGATGGTCCATCCGCCGTTTTCAGCCACCAGGCCGATCAGCGATTGATTGCCCTCCAGTTCAAACCGGTTGGGCAGGGTAATTTTGCTACGCGTCAGCTGAATCTCGATTAGTTTGCCAATGGTGTGATCCCGCGAATACCGCAAAAAAGGCAAGGAACTTCTGGCGCTCAGCAAGTTCTCGACCTTTTCATCATAGCGGCGCGGCAGGATGATGATGAAGGGATCGCGCATCAGCGGGTATTCCGTCAGTCCCACAATCCGGCCGGCCGGTCTGGTCGCCACGCCCGCGTCCAGCTTTCGCGCCTGCAGTTTCTCGATGATCTCATGGCTGGGTCGCGTGAAATGGCGAAAACTGCAGCGGGGCAGGTTGGCCGAAAGCAGGCGGAACAGTTCGGGTACAATCTGGTTGTCAAAATCGTCAATCAGGCCAAGCCTCAGGTCCGTTGCATGTTGCCACGACCCGGACCGTATCTCGGCCTCGCCGCGCTGAAGCGCCAGTAAACCTTCCTGAACGTAGCGAGCAAAGACCGTTCCGGCCGGGGTCAGTTGCATGGGCCTGCGACTGTGATCGATCAGTTCGACCTCCAGCGCATTTTCGAGGCTACGCAGATGGTTCGACACGGTGCTGATTGACAAGCCGGTTTCCGCCGCCACTTTTTGAATGGAGCCGAGCTTGGAAATCAGCTGAAAGACATCCAGCCATTTCAGGCTGAGTGATTTATTAGTCAATTGTGACCTTTATATTTGCGTTACACAGCAATTCATCGAAACAAAGTTTCGCTTTTTTCGCAACCTTGAATTTGTTTTACTGTTTCCGAACCCTGCGTCTATGGTTTCGGGACTGATCCGACGTTCGGAAGACTCAGAACAATCGAACACACGAGACCAGCAGGGAGAAAATGGACAAAATGATCAAGAAACATCTACTTTCGACAGCTTTTGCCGGTGTGGCCGCATTGACCGCTTCTCAGGCCGCTGCATTGGATGAACTAACGGTCGCTTATTTTCTGGAATGGCCGATGCCGTTCCAATACGCCAAGGCCAACGGCACATATGAAGAAGAGTTGGGCGTCAAGATCAACTGGGTGTCTTTTGACACTGGTACGGCTATGTCTGCGGCGATGGCGTCGGGCGACGTACAGATTGCGGTCAGCCAGGGTGTGCCGCCTTTCGTGGTGACGACCTCTGCCGGTCAGGACATCCAGATCGTTGACGTGGCGGTAAGCTACTCGGAAAACGACAATTGCGTCGTTGCCGAGGCCTTGGAAATTGACAAGACCAATGCGGGCGAACTCAACGGCAAAAAGGTTGGTGTGCCGATCGGTACTGCAGCGCATTATGGCTTCCTGTCGCAAATGAGCCACTTTGGGGTCGATGTCGGTTCGATGGAGATCGTCGATATGGCACCAGCAGACGGTGCGGCTGCCTTTGCGCAAGGTAATCTGGACATGGTCTGCGGCTGGGGCGGTGCGTTGCGGCGAATGGTTGATCACGGCAACATCTTGTTGACCGGCGCCGAGAAGGAAGACTTGGGCATTCTCGTGTTTGACGTGACCAGTGCCCCATCTGGCTTTATCGAAGAAGAGCCCGAGCTTCTGTCTAAATTCCTGAAAGTGACGGCGGATGCCAATGCGAAATGGAACGCGGGCGACAGCAAGGACGAGATGCTGCCGGTGATCGCCAAGGATGCGGGTATGGACCCTGCTGATGCCGAGGCGACCATCTCCACCTTCACCTTTCCATCCGTGGACGAACAGCTGTCTGACAAGTGGCTGGGCGGCGGCGCGCAAGAATTCATGAAAGGCGTGGCCAATGTCTTTGTCTCGGCAGGTAGCATCGAATCCGCTCTGGATTCCTATGATGGCGCGGTGAACTCTGCGCCGCTTGCGGCAACAAGCAACTAAAGCCAGCAAGATGCTCGATCCGACCGGCCCCGCAAACGGGCCGGTCCTCAGCTATGCACGCAGGAAGGTAACAGAATGCCCGAATTGGACATTGTCGATTTATCCATGCGCTTCGACCTGCCGAACGGTTCCTCTGTTCAGGCGCTCAAGGACGTTTCCCTCAGTTTGAAAGAGGGCGAGCTGATGTCCGTCCTTGGCCCATCAGGCTGCGGTAAGACAACTCTGTTGAACATCCTTGCTGGGTTTCTGGCCCCCACATCGGGGCGGGTGGAGCTTAACGGCCATATCGTCAAAGGCCCTGATGCGGAACGCGGAATGGTGTTTCAGAAGGGCGCTTTGTTCGAATGGATGAATGTGCGTGAGAATGTCGAATTCGGGCCGCGCATGAAAGGCATGCCCAAGGCCGAGCGGGACAAGATCTCTGATCATTTGCTCGAGGTCGTGGGCCTGCAGGATTTCAAGGACAAAGCGGTATACGAACTGTCGGGCGGCATGCAGCAGCGCGTCGCGCTGGCGCGGTGTCTGGCCAATGAGCCGGACGTGATCCTGATGGACGAACCGCTGGGTGCGCTGGACGCGCTGACGCGGGAAAAGATGCAGGGGCTGGTCCTGAAGCTTTGGAAAGAGACTGGCAAGACGATCATCCTGATCACCCACTCGGTCGAAGAGGCTCTTTTGCTGGGCGAGCGCCTGATCGTCATGGCACCTCGGCCCGGTCGCATTCACCGTGAATACAATTTGCCTTTTGCCGAGCGTGGGGTGAATGCTGATCTGCGCGATGTCAAGAAATCTGAAGGGTTTGCAGAAAAACGGGATGAAATCCTGTCGATGATCTGGGAGATGGAAGAGGAAATCATGGGCCGGACGGAGCAGGTCGCATGATTGTTCTTCTGTTCTATATCGGTCTGTTCGGCGGCGCGTTCTTTATCGTGTACCTTCTGCGGCGTGGACTGACAGCCCGCCATGATTTCACCAGTCTGAAAACGGTGACATTTGGCGATGAAAGCGCAGTGCGGGCCGACCGTGCCGCCTCGATCATTTCAGTGCTGGTGATTTTCGTGATCTGGGCAGCGTTTACGGGATCCAAGCTTATCCCGATTCACGTGCCCGGTCCGTTTGTCGGCGATACCGAATTTACCTACACACTCGAAAACGCAGACGGCAGCACAGATGATGCAACCATTTTTGTGCGGGTGCCGGCCTTTGGCGAGCAGGCGGACTCCTTCGAAGTGGATCCCGGAAGCGGCTTCGCAAAAGACGATGCTTACTCCGCCGCGGCGGGTCGGTCCTCAACAATCCTGTTTGACAAAAACGACGATACGACGCGCAAAGACGGGGCTAAAATCATAGCCATCAACGGGACATCTATTGGCCCGGGTGTTCAGGTCGATACCGGAGACGGCAGCGTTGTTCTGACCGACAAGGGGGCCATCAGCTTTACGCCCAATCAGGGGCTGCAAATGAACCCGATCTGGCTGCCCGCGCCGGAAACCGTTGTGGCCAGATTCTTCGAGATCGCCAGCGAAGGTTACCAAAACTTCTCGCTGTGGCAGCATCTGGGATGGTCTTTGCTGCGTGTCATCGCAGGGTTTGTCGCCGGTGCATTGGTTGGTATCCCGTTAGGCTATGCCATGGGTCTGTCAGGCTGGTTCCGGGGTTGGTTCGATCCGATCGTCGAGTTCATGCGGCCCGTACCGCCCTTGGCTTTGATCCCGCTGGTCATCATCTGGTTTGGTATTTGGGAAACCGGCAAGATCGTCCTGCTGTTCCTCGCTGCGCTTTGGATCATGACCATTGCGGCGCGGGCGGGCGTATCTGGTGTGAATATCTCGAAGATTCACGCGGCCTATTCTTTGGGAGCATCAAAATGGCAGATCATGCGCTATGTGATCGTGCCGAATTCGCTGCCCGAGATTTTCACCGGTGCCCGCGTGGCCATGGGGGTGTGCTGGGGAACGGTTGTCGCGGCTGAGCTGGTTGCGGCGCAAAAAGGGGCAGGGATGATGATTATCGCTGCGTCAAAATTCCAACTGACCGATATCGTGATCATGGGCATCGTTCTGATCGGCGTCATCGGCTATGGCATCGACATCCTGATGCGCAAGGCCGAGAACTGGTTGGTTCCATGGAAAGGTCGCAGCTAGGCCAAGCTGCGATAGATGTGACACAAAACGGCCCGCGCAATTAAGCGGGCCGTTTTTACATGTCAGACGTTTTTCAGTAGTCCGCTACCAGAAGGAAGTCAGGAGTCGTATCTTCCTCGATGGTGGCAAAACGTGGAATGGGGTCTTCAAAGACATTATCGGTCCGGTCATCATTGACGGTCGACACTTCACCGATCAGACAATCCCCCCGTTCGGCCCAAAATGCGTGCCAGACGCCAGGCATCAGGGTGACGCTTTGGCCGGGTTTCAGGCGCATCAGCTCTCCGGGTTGAACAGTGACCGGGCATCCGTCACTCGGTACAGTCACCGGCGTCTCCCGATCTATCCCGCCTTCCGGGTCCGAGGCATAAAGCTCCATCACCAGATCACCTCCGCCCCGATTGATGATATCTTCGGCTTTCAGGATATGGCGGTGCATTGGCGACAACTGTTTGTCACGGGAAATCAAAAGCTTTTCCGCGTAGAGCATTCCATGTCCTTGGCTCAGGTCATTCACATCACCATTGCGCAGGGTAAACAGAAACAGACCAAGATCGTCGAACCGGCCTTGTCCATAATCCGTAATGTCCCACCCCAGACCGCGCGCACGAATGCCGTCTGCCTCAGAGCTGCGCATTTGTTCGGCAGACCAATCCGCAAACGGAGGCAGAACCGCACCGAAGGATTGAATGAAGGCCTGCGCCTCGGTCTTGATTTGGTTGATTTCAGAACGTTTCATCAGCTTGTCCGATTGTCAGATTTCCTGCGCCCATGGTGGGTTTGCCCCAGCGCGTGATACGGTGATAGCAGCCACCTTTGCGCCCTTTTCCAGCGCGGCTTTCAGATCCTCCGTCGTCAGACTGCGCAAATCCGATTTGTTTAGATGCCCAAGACGATCAAGCTCGGCGAGAACACCGGCGTTGAATGTGTCTCCTGCACCCACGGTATCCACAACCTCGACCGAAGGCACAGGTACAGACACTTCAGAGCCGTCCGCCAGATAACCTGTCGCCCCGAGGCTCCCACGCGTTACGATCACAATTGCCGGGCCAGCCTCCAGCAGCAATGGCACTTTCTCCCCATGGCCTTCCGGACCCGGAATAATCCAGTCAAGATCTTCGTCCGATACTTTGACGATGTCGGATTGCGCAATCATCTGGTTCAGCCGTGTGCGATAGCGCGTTTGATCCTGAATGAATCCGGGGCGGATATTCGGGTCGATCATAACGGCACACTGCGCCCCGTGTTTTTCCAAAAGGGCCGCATAAGCGTCGGCGCAAGGCTCGCAGGCTAGACTGATGCCGCCAAAGTACAGGGTCGTGACCCCCGGCAGCTGAACCGGCATGTCGTCGGGTTGCAGCATTCGCGCTGCCGAGTTCTCGTCGACAAAACTGTATGTGGCGTGCCCGTCTTTCAATTGGACAAACGCCAAAGTCGTCGGTCGGTCCGAGGTGATGACATGGCTGGTATCGACATGGCTGATCTGCAGAGTAGCAGTCAGTTGTTGCCCAAACATGTCACTGGACAGCCCTGTCAGCATTCCTGCCCGCGCGCCAAGACGGCCCAGTGCGATGGCGGTGTTAAAAATGGCACCGCCGGAATGAGGTACAAAACCCTGTTCACCAGACACTGTTGGCGCGCCGATCATATCGATCAGGGCTTCGCCGCAACACAGGATCATCCCAATACCCTCTTCCATCGCTGAATATGCGCAACAGATTTAGTGCGCGAGTGCATTTTTGCAGAAATTGTTAGCGCCAACAATGCCAAATTCATTTTGTTCGGACACGTAAAGATTCATCGATTGCCGCAGCGCCTCGAACCGCCCTCCGGCGTTGAATGCATTCAGGAACGACTGCCCGAACAGCCAACGGTTTTTCTCGGCAACGCCGCCAACCAAAAAGACGCCACCCGACGGGACCAGCGCTGTCGCCAAGTCTCCCATAATGGCCCCGAGATGTTCGGTGAACATCTGTGCGGTCCGAACCGCGCAGGCGTCGGTACCCTCGCGCGCCGCCTGCAAAATTTCCTTGGCCGAATGTGTCCTTGCAACCGGGTCGCCTGCGGCCAGGCCGACCGCCTGATACAGAATGGGAAGTCCTGTTCCGCTCAGGAACATCTCGGCCTCAAGCGCCAGGCTGTCACCAAAGAAACATTCAGGCGCGATCCGTCGGGCGGCGTCAAAGACATCGACTTCGTCGCGGTGTCGGGGTGACAGGCCCATATGCCCACCTTCTCCGGACACCGTATGGTAGTGCCCCTCGGAAAACACCAACGCGCCGACGCCCAAACCGGTGCCAGGCCCAACCACCAGTCTTGTGCCAGCCGGGGGTGTTGGATCGCCTTGCAGAACCTGCACGTCCGAACCGGTGATTTCCGCCACGGACCAGGCGGCAGCCGTAAAATCGTTAATTACGAAGGTGTGCTGGGCCCCTGTCGCCTGGGCAAGTTCCACCTCGGACAATTCAAGATGTGCATTGGTCAGATGGATTATGCCGTCACGCACTGGTCCCGCACCCGCCGCGACCACCGCGCGTGGGTTCGTGCCCACCTCGTCGCGCAAGTCGTGCAGAGCGGCGCGCAAATCCCCCAGGCTGCCAGTTGGATGTCTGCGCAAATCCGTCAATATGCCGTCTGTGACAACGCCCAGCCGGGTATTTGTCCCGCCGATATCTGCAACAAGGTTCCAGTCGGAGCGGGGCGCACCCGAGGGCTGCGCCAAAGGCTCGGGCCCTTCGTCAGAGGAAAGGGCAGATTGCAGACCATCAAGGGCTTCGCCCGAGCGATTTTCCAAGGTGTGCCTCTTTGTAGCAACGGATCGGTTCCCTGCAGCATGTATCAAATCCAGCCGCGCAATTAAATCCGCTTTGATGTCTGTCGAGGTCAAAACGTAAAGCTCAGGTTTTTGGTATGTCGTTGGGAAAGCCGCGCCAAATCAGCGCGTGTTGTATCACCAGAGATGATCCCCCACCAATCCACGGTACCAGAAAACGAATATTATCATATGCTTCGCATCTTCCAACGGCAGTGACGGGCTCAGAAAGGACTCCATCGTGAAAGTTTGAGTGTGCGAATTCCATGCGTGCGACCTGTCAGACGGTGGGCCAGAATATGCGTCACCTATCAGGAAATGTTAGCGTTATCAATTTTTGAATTCAGAGTGTGCAGACGAAATTCAGTCCAACTTGCGGTCTAAAAAGACCACATCACAAGCGCTCAGAGATGTTCCTTCCCAAACCACCGAATGGGCGTTGTAGTTAATCAGAACCTCGTGGGTTGCCGTCTCTCTGCGCCGCAAACCCTTTGGCATGGGACGAAGTTGCAGATCGACGCGGTCCGCCGCTTGTTTGATTATTCTGTCCCAAAGCGTATCGTCCGGGAAACAGGCAAGATACCACAGGCTTTCGCCCCCCTTGAGGACGGATGATCCATCGTCGAACACCATCAAATCCAAAGCCGCGCCCGATAGGCGTTCGACCCAGTGCACACCGGCCCCACCGCCCAGAACCGGGCGTTTTGTGCCGGGGGGTAGGGTTTCAATCAGATCCACCCTGCAATCAAGCTGCGACAGTCCGGGGCGGCCTTGCCGGGGAATGCTGAAATCCTGCGTAATGGCACCGGCGCGCGGTCCATAAATGACCAGATCACTGTCCTTGAACCGTTCTTGAACAGCGTTATCCAGTGTTGCCAGACCCGGCGCAAGAACCAGCTTGTAGGCGTGCGGCGCGGGATCAGTCGCGGATACAAAATCGACAGATAGTCCGGCCCGCCGAAGGGCGCGATAGGCCGAAAACACCAATCTGAAATAGTCGAACCCAGCCCCCTGTGGTTGCGTGGCCCACGCCCAGTCCGAGGCGTAGTCGAACACGATGGCAACCCGCGCTTGACAGGGGTCCAGCTTTCCCAACGCTTCAAGCTCGGTCGCGGTTTGCCTGGCCTCTGCCAGACCCGGCGCATCCCGGTTGTCTGGTGTCAGCAATCCCGCATGCATCTGCTCTTGCGCGAACGGAGCCTGACGCCAGCGGAAGTAGCTGACGACTTCGGCGCCATGAGCGATCGCTTCCAGTGACCAAAGACGAACCATTCCGGGCAGGGGGGCAGGGTTGTAGGGCGCCCAGTTCACGGGTCCGGGCTGTTGCTCCATCACCCACCACCGACCGCGACCAACCGCTCGGTAGAGGTCATGATGAAAGGCCTGCAAATCCGGATCGCCCTGCTGAAGAAAGGCGGTCTTATGCGCCTCGCTGCCCTCAAGCCGGTCCGACAGGAACCCGATGGGATAACTGTCCCATGTGGCGATTTCCAGATCAGCGCCGACCGAGAAATGATCAAATTCCAATGTACGGCCCATATAGTTATGCGACAGCGGTGCATCGGTCAGCGGGCGCAACACCTCGACCTGTGCCTTGTTGAACGCAACCACCTGATCCGAACTGAACCGTCGAAAGGCCAGAACATGCGCTGGGTTGGGCTCGGTCACGGTCAGATTGGGCAGATCGATCTGGTCGAAACGGTCATAATCCATGGACCAGAAGATGTTTCCCCAGGCATCGTTCAGCGCGGTGACGCTGCCATACCTGTCCTGTAGCCAGCCTTGAAAGGCGACCCGTGCTGCATCACTGTAGCTAAGCGCTGTGTCGTGGCAGCTGTATTCATTGTCGATCTGCCACGCGGCAACATGCGGGTTGCGCCCATAGCGTTCGCCCAAAAGCCGGGCGATGCGCCTGCATTCCTCAATATAACCTTGATTGCTGAAGCAGTAGTGTCGGCGAGAGCCGAACTTGCGGGGGTTCCCCTGCGCATCCACGGCCAGCATGTCCGGGTGTTTGTCCAGCATCCAACGGGGCGGCGTTGCAGTGGGGGTGCCCAGCACTATTTTCAGACCGGCAGCTCCAAGCGTTTCGATGGCGCGATCCAGCCAGTCAAAGTGCAGCTCACCCGGCTTGGGTTCGATCCGGCTCCATGCGAATTCGCCAATCCGGACCCAGGACAGCCCAGTGTCGACCATGCGGGCCGCATCTTGCGACCACATGTCCTCGGGCCAGTGTTCCGGGTAATAGCAAACACCAAGTTCGGGTTTCATAGAATAACTCTGTGCTCTGCCTGTCCCTTGCCAGCGTTTTTCACGAGAAAGGTCAGACCGTTCGAAGGTTGGGTGGTCAGTGTTTCCGCATCCAGTCCCTGACGGGCCGTGGTGCAGAACAACGTTGTCAAGTCATGCCCGCCGAATGCGGGGCAAGAGGTGTGAAAGGCGGGAACATCCACGACATTCACCAAAGCCCCATCGGAACCATAGACGGCCACGCGGCTCGCGCCCCATTGCGCAACCCAAAGCTGGCCGTCGGCATCCACGACCGCACCATCGGGGTTGAGCCCCTCGGCACGTAAATCCAGAAAAACGTCACTGTCCCCTTTGGGCCAACCGGTCTCCGGGTCCAGCGCGCATCGCATCACCTGCTGCGTCGCGGTATCCGTATAATGGGCGTAAGTCCGATCAGGGGTAAAACAGATCGCGTTCGAAACCGTGATGCCCCGAAACAGCGGTCTCAGTTCACCCTTCCAAAACCGATAGATTGATCCCGCGCCGTGTTCGGCACGTTTTCCCATCGTCCCGATCCAGAACCCACCCCACGGGTCCGCGCGCCCGTCATTGGATCGGGTCTTGGGCATGTCAGCCTCCAACGAGGCAACCAGTTCCTGCTGCCCGGTCTGCAGATCAAAACGCCACAGTCCGGTTTCCGAGGCGATCAAGAGCGTCTCCTGATCCACCCAGCCTGCCGCTGACACATGTTCTGAAAAGTTCCAGCTTTTCTGTTCTTCGTTTTCCCGAGTCATCAAACGCTTGCCGAGGATATCGAACCAGAACAATTGCTGCCGTGCGGGATGCCACAAAGGACCTTCTCCCAAATCGCAGGGCCTGTCATCAAAGATTACACTCATGCGGCGTCCGTATCATAAGCCGAGACGATCTGTTGCGCCCGATCTGCGATTTCAGATATTGTCATGCCCGGTTTGAACAGGGCAGACCCGATGCCGAACCCATCCGCGCCGGCCTTGATCCAGTCGTCGAAGTTCTCGGCGCCCGCACCACCGACCGCATAGACCTGAGTTCCTTTTGGCAATACCGGGCGCATTGCGGCCAAACCGGACGGGCCCGCCATAACTCCGGGAAACAGCTTCAACCCCGTTGCTCCGGCCTTGAGCGCCGCAAACGCCTCGGTCGGAGTATAGACACCCGGCCAGCTTTGTAGGTTCAGCGCGACCGAGCGCTGGATTACGTCGACGTCGCAATTGGGCGAAACAATTAGCTGCCCCCCAACCCCCGCGACCTGATCAACCTGCTGCGCAGTCAGGACAGTTCCCGCCCCGATCAGAGCGTCCTGACCAAAGCGTTCTGCCAGTATCCCGATGCTTTTGAGGGGGTCCGGCGAGTTCAAAGGCACCTCGATCCGGTCGATCCCTGCCTCAATCACGGCGTGGCCGACCTCGGCCGCCTCATTGGGGGTGAGGCCACGCAGAATGGCGATAATAGGACGGCTCATGCAGATTGCCTCGTCAAGGTTCGGGCGTGCAACAAACCCGCCAGAGTGGATTCCGTATCATTTGCGACCTCGACCATGGCCCCTTGCTGTTTCAGCGCAGTGGCATACACATCCGAAAGGTCTTTGGCACCGATGATCGCCAGTTGTTGTCCCAGCCAATAGGGACGGGTTGCGGCCAGCTCTGCTCCGATCAGATACCCTGACAGACGCGCCCGCGCGGTACCGCCGTCCTGTTGATGCAGCAAGTCTGCGGCGCGCAGGCCAAACAGACGGGTCGCAAGCTGTTCGGGTTTTGAGAGTGAATCGGCCACGGCCTCGGCGAAAGCGGTCGCGTCCCAGCCATCGCTGACCGAATGTCTGAGCACCGATTGACCGCGCAGTAGATCAAACATCTCGCCGGTCATGCAGGTCCGAAAACTGACGACCTCATTGGCGCTGATATGTGCCCACTTGGTATGCGTACCGGGCAGGCAGATCACCCCGTCCCAGTTCTGGCGGCGCGACAGGAAACCGGCAATTTGCGTTTCTTCCCCGCGCATGACATCGGGTGGCATGATCTGTTTCAACCCCGGTACAACAAAGGCGCGAATACGCGGGTCCGTGTTTGGCACGCGAATTGGCGCGTCAGGCAATGGAGCAGTCGGCACGGTCGAATAGGGGGCCTCAACCCAGCCCTGACGCGCGCCAACCATTCCGCAGGCCAATACGTCCACAGGCTCAGCCCCCAGCCAGCCATCGATCAGGCCCATCAGCGCGGGTTGAAATTCGGATTTTGCCAGCCGCGACATACCCTCGTCAGATTGTACGTGATCCCGAACATCACCGCCCTGCATAGCCCAGACCCGCAGGTGAGACGTCCCCCAATCAACAGCGATCCATTCTGCTTTCATCGCGTCACCCCGTCACCACAACGCCGCCATCGACAACCATGCATTGACCGGTCATTGCGCGGCTGGCCTGCGAAGCCAGAAACAATGTGGGGGCGATCATATCTTCGGGTTTCAGGTGTTCCTTCAGACATTGGCGGTCCAAATGCGCAGCCAGATCTTCCGGTGTGGCCCATTGATCAAGCTGTTTTTGCGTGAGAACCCAACCGGGTGCCAGGGCATTGACCCGGATATTATGCGGGCCCAGCTCTCGGGCCAAGGAACGGGTCATCCCGGTGATCCCGGCGTTCGAGGTTGTGTAGATCGGGTAACCGGCATTGCCCATCATGTAACTGATCGAGCTGAAATTGACGATGGACCCGCCTTTGTCCTGCATTTGACGGGCTGCTTCCTGACAGGCGAAGTAATAGGCTTTCAGGTTCACCTCGATCATCCAGTCCCAGAATTCGAGGCTGGTTTCCTCCAAGGAATGCCGCTGATCGTTGGCCGCATTATTGACCAGTACATCGAAGGGCCCGTGGGCTTGGGCAGCTTTGGTCATTGTGGCGTGCAACAATTCGGTGTCGGTCATGTCACCTTGCAAAAACAAGGGCGCGCGTCCGTGTTTTGCGCGCATCTCTTCAACAAAAGCGCTGGCGTCTGAACGCCCTATGAAGGCGACATTAGCGCCTTGGGCAAGGAACCCGTCGGTCAGGGCGGCGCCGACACCCGACCCCCCGCCGGTGATGTAGACAGACGCCTGATCGAGGTCTGGGAAAGTGGCGGTGGATGTCATTTCAGCGTCCCGGTGTTGGATGTCCGCCTGCGTCGCGGTTTTTTTGATTCTGCCAGTGTTGTGCGGTGTTTCATAGCTGCGGCGTGTTTGTTGCAGGGTCAGATTTGAGTATTTTTGAAAAGGTGAAGATCAGGCTGCCCGCGCCGGGCGGCACCAGTCGGGCAGCCAATCGGCATGGGCGGTCAGGAGGTCGTTGACCAGATTTCGGATCTGGCGCAGGTCCAGCTCGGCCGCCGTGTGGGGATCCATCATGGCGGCGTGGTAGATATGATCGGGGTTCTGTTCCGTCAGAGCGCGCACCGTCAGTTCCTGCACATTGATCTGCGTGCGCATGAGCGCGATCAATTGTGGCGGGATATCTGTGACCACCGAAGGCTGAATGCCGTTGGCATCCACCAGGCAAGGGGTTTCCACCGCTGCTCCCAGCGGCAATTGCGGGATTTGGCCGGTGTTGGGCAGGTTGCCATAGGCTGTATAGGGTGTATCTGTGACGATAGCGTTCATCAGATCGGCGGCGAATTCGTGGCTGCGGATCACTTCGATGTCGCGGCCATCGGTCAGGGTCTTGGCTTGCTCTTTCCAGCCGGCGATTTGTTCGATGCAGCGGGTGGGGTATTCGTCCAGCGGGATCGAGAACTGGTCGATCAGGTCCTGCCGGCCGTCCTTGATGAACCATGGCACGTATTCGGCCAGGTGCTCGGAACTTTCAGTGCAGAAATAGCCCAGATGGTCCATCACCTCGTAACGGACCTTGTTGGGGCAGCGAGGCATCAGCAGCGGGGCCTTGGGTAGTTGGCCACTGGCGTATCCCTGACGCAGCGTGGGATAGAGATCGCGGCCATTGTGTTCCAACCGCAGAAAGAACGCGACATGGTTGACGCCTGCGACTTTGAAGCTGAACTCGTCCTGCGGCAGGTCCAGATCATGGGCCAATTCCTCGACCGTGTTCTGGACGGAATGGCACAGGCCCACGTGTTTGAGGGCAGGGAACCGATCCGCCAATGCCCATGTGTTGATGGCCATCGGGTTGACGTATTGCAGCAGCGTTGCATGCGGGCAAAGCTGCATCATGTCCTGAGCCACACCCCACAAAACCGGTACAGTCCGCAGTCCCCGCATAATGCCGCCGATGCCCAAAGTGTCGGCAATGGTCTGACGCAGACCATATTGTTTGGGGATTTCAAAGTCTGTCACGGTGCAGGGTTCGTAGCCGCCCACCTGAAAAGCGGTGATGACAAAATCCGCGCCGTCCAATGCCGCGCGGCGGTCAGTGTGGGTTGAAACCGTGGCCCCTGTTCCGACTGAGCGGATCATGGCCCGCGCCACGGCTTCACTTTCACCCAAGCGTTTCGGGTCGATATCCATCAGCGCAAAATGGCTGTCGGCCAGCGCCGGGGTCAGTAACGCGTCGCCCACGATATTCTGCATGAAAATCGTGGAGCCCGCTCCGATGAAGGTAATCTTATTCATTTTGCAAACCTTTGGTTTGACGTCATTTGACTGCACCGAGGGTCAGGCCCGCGATAAAATGCTTCTGCATCAGAAAGAACATGGCCACCGGCGGCAGGGCCGCGACGATGGAACCGGCGCTCATCAATTGATAGGCGGCGCGGAATTGCGCGTTAAAGCTGGTGATCCCTGCTGTAACAGGCTGGCTCTCGGCACCCTGGGTCAGGACGACAGCCCAGAAATAGTCGTTCCAGATGAAGGTGAAGATCAGCACGCTGAGCGCCGCAATCGCAGGCTTCATCAGGGGCAGGACCACGTACCAGAAGATGCGGACCTCGCTGATGCCTTCGACCCGGGCGGCTTCGATCAATTCAAAGGGCAGGGCGCGGATGAAGTTGCGCATGAAGAGGGTGCAAAAGCCGGTCTGGAAGGCAATGTGGAACAGCACGAGGCCGGTTTTGGTGTTGTAAAGCCCAAGATCGAGTGTCAGGTCGCGCACTGGCACCATGAGGATCTGGAACGGGACGAAGTTGCCTGCCACGAACATGAAGAAGATCCATAGGTTCGATTTGAACTTGTAGATCCCAAGCGCAAAGCCAGTCATGCAGCTGAGCGCTACGGCTCCGATCACAGTCGGGACGGTGATCATGAACGAGTTCAGCAGGTATCGCGGCATGTCCGAGTTAAAGAACACCTGCCCGTAGTTGAAGGCCCCTTCAAAGCTGGAGGGCAGCCCCCAATAATTGGCATTGGTGAAATCTGCCGCCGGTTTGACCGAGAACAGGGCAACTGCCAGCAATGGGCCAAGCCACAGCAACAGCGCCAGAGGCAGCATGGCCTGATAGGTGATCTGCGCCGCGCGGGGTTGTTTTTCGATGGGTTTGGGAAACATCTCAGTGCCCCTTTTCTTCGCGATACATCGACCACAGGAAATAGGCGATGAAGCACAGCATGATGAGGAACAGGATCACGGCAATGGCGGCGCCGTAGCCCATGCGGAAGCCATACTCGGACAGCGCGACTTCGAACATGTAATAGGCCAGCACGCGGGACGACCCAAACGGCCCGCCTTGGGTCATAATCGAAATCAGGTCAAAGGATCGCAGCGCGCCGATGATGGTCACGACGAAGGCGATGAAGGTGGCAGGGCGCAGTTGCGGCAGGATGATGTGCCACAGCATCCGCGCGCCTTTTGCGCCGTCCAGACGTCCGGCTTCGATCTGTTCGGGGTCCACAGCGTTCAGGCCGGTCAGATAGAGGATCATGCAATAGGCGGTTTGCGGCCAAAGGCCTGCGAAGATGATGCCGTAGGTGACGAAACGCTCATCCCCCAGCACGTTCAGCGGGCCCAAGCCGAAAAAGCCCAGGAATTCGTTCAGCAGGCCGAAAGTGGGGTCATAGAACCATGTGAAGACAAGTCCTACAACGACCTGAGAGATGACGAAGGGAAAGAAAAACAGCGATTTATAGAGACGGATGCCCCAGACGGTCTGGTTCAGGAACAGGGCAATAAACAACCCCGCCGGGATCGCTGCGAGATACAGGATCAACCAGATCAGGTTGTTTTTGAGCGAGATATAGAAGGCATCCCGATCGACCCATTCCCAATAGAGGTCTTCATAATTGCGGAGGCCCACATATTCCGCAGCACCCAGCCCGTCCCATTCGTATAGCGACAGGTTGAAGGACTGAAAAACCGGGATGATGACATAAACCATAAAGAACAGCAGGCCGGGGGCCAGAAACAGCCACGGGGCGATGCGCTGCTGGTTGCGGTGGAACCAGCTTTCCTGCTCAGGAGCTTCGATGGCAATGGTCATGGGGACACTCGGATTAGGTCAAAGGAGTAAGGCGGGTTAGGACCCGCCTTACGCAGGTTTTGGTACAGACCGGGCATTGGCCCGGTCTGACCTGATCAGTTGTCGTAGATGCGCTGACGGGCGCGTTCCAGCTTGGCGAGGATGCGGTCTGCATTGTCCGGCTTGACCATGAATTCCTGGAAGCCTTCCATCGATACTTTGGCCATTTCAGCCGGTGCGTCGCGATCCCAGAACTGGGCGACGCCGCCGGGGCTGTTTGAGGACAGCATCTCGAAGCCCTGGTTCAGGAACTTGTCGTCATCCACGGCCGACTGTGCGTTGACCGGAAGCTGGCCGAGGTTTTTGCCATTGTTGATCTCGGTCTGTTCGTCCGGGGACACAACAAAGCGCAGGAACTCGCGCGCGGCTTCCTTGTTCGAGGCGTTCGACGGGATGTGGAACGTGTCGGTGGGTGCGTCTTCGGCCAGTTCAACGTCGGGGTTGATCGCCACGAACTGGTAGAAGTCCAGCTGATCATCGCTCAGACCGGCTTCGCGCAGGGGGGCCACGGCAAAGTTGCCCATCAGGTAAGCGGCGGCTTCGCCATTGACCATGAAGGGCAGGGCCTCTTGCCAGCTATAGGTCTGGTGGTTGTCGATGAAGGCACCCATATCGACCAGCTGTTTCCAGTTGGCGAAGGTCTGCTTGACGCGGTCGTCTTCCCAGCTCACCTCGCCATTGGCCAGTTGCTGGTGGAAGTCGAACCCGTTGGTGCGCATGTTCAGATAGTCGAACCAGCCGCCTGCGGTCCACAGGAACTTGGTGCCGATGGTATAGCAGGCGCGGCCCGAATCCACGATCTTCTGGCAGTTGGCCAGCTCTTCTTCCCATGTGGTCGGCTCGGTCAGGCCCAGCTCGTCAAAGATGTCTTTGCGGTAGTAGACGCCCCACTGATAGTAGGTATAGGGCACGCCCCACTGCTTGCCATCGATGGTCATCGCGCCTTTGGTCGAGGCCAGATTGTCGCCAATTTCGGCTTCGGCCCACAGGTCAGAGACGTCTTCGAACAGGCCAGCGTCGACATAAGGCTTCATGCGGTTGGCGGCATACCATGTGGCAACGTCCGGCGTATCCGCAGTCAGGAAGTTGCGGATCTGGGTCTTGTACGCCTCGCGGTCGATCACGGTGGTTTCGATTTCCAGATCGGGGTGCTGAGCGGCGAACCGTTCGATCATCGCTTCCATCGTCGCGCGCGGCGCCGGGTTGGATGTATCCAGGAAAATCCGCAGCTCGCCGCTGAGTTCAGCTGCTGCCGGAGCAGCAAGTGCAACGCTCATGGCCAGCGCGGCCGTTGTGCGCTTGAAGATGGAATGCATGGTTTCCTCCCTTAGCTTCCATTTATGGTTCCAAATAATGAAACATTGTTTTACATATTGAAAACTACACATCGAATCGGTTACCGTTGTCAAGACCCTCGTGGAGGAGTGAGACGGTCAGCAGGAGGAGGACAGGTACCCGTGGCAGGTGACGGAACAATCGGCAAGGCATGTGACGTGCTGGACCAGGTGGCCTCGTTTGGTCGCCCGGTGCGTTTTGCGGAACTGCTGGAAAGCAGCAGCTTTCCAAAGGCATCGCTTTACCGGTTTCTACAGACCCTGACCAATCAGGGCATGTTGCACTACGATCCCGACCGTCAGACCTATTCACCGGGGCTGCGTCTGGTGCGGCTAGCACATTCTGCGTGGACGCAAAGTTCGCTCGCGCCGATTGCGCGCCCTATTCTGGACCGGCTCAGCCTTGAAACGGGCGAGACCGTGCATCTGGCGCAGCTGGATTCCAGCCAGGTTCTGTATGTCGACAAGCGCAATGCGAAAAACCCGGTTGAAATGTATTCCGAGGCCGGCAAGGTCGGCCCCGCGTATTGTACAGGTGTTGGCAAGGCCATGTTGGCCTTTCTGGACCAGGATCGTCTGGACAAGGCGATTTCATTGCAGAGCTTTCACCGGTTCACCGAAAAGACACTCGCCTCGGAAGAGGCGCTGCGCGCGGATCTGGATGTGATCCGTGACCGCGGCTATGCGGTAGATGATGAAGAGCATGAGCCCGGCATCATCTGCATCGCCTGTCCGGTCCTGTCATCCACAGGTCGCCCCCTGGGAGCGATCTCGGTGACAGGTTCGACCGAACGGATGGGTTTTGATCAACTCAAGGAATGGGTTCCACGGGTTCGGCAATCTGCCGAACAGATCGGAACCGAAGCACAGGCATGGCGGTTCCCCGAGAGCCAGAAAAACAGGATGCAAGCATAATGACCGGCGTGACACTCAACAGCGCAATCAAACGATATGGCCAGACGCAGGTCATTCACGGAATTGATCTGCAGATCGAAGATGGCGAATTCTGCGTGTTCGTGGGGCCTTCGGGCTGCGGCAAGTCCACGCTGCTGCGGATGATCGCAGGGCTGGAGGAGACCTCGGAAGGGGAAATCCATATCGGCCAGCGCGATGTGACCCATATGGACCCGGCCAAACGCGGTGTGGCGATGGTGTTCCAGACCTATGCCCTCTATCCGCATATGACAGTGGCCGAGAATATGGGATTTGGCCTGCGCATGAACGGCGTGCCCAAGGCCGAGATCGACACCAAGGTTCAGGAAGCGTCGAACATCCTGAAGCTGGACCAGTATCTGAAGCGCAAGCCCAAAGCTTTATCCGGGGGTCAGCGCCAGCGGGTTGCCATCGGGCGCGCCATCGTGCGTGGCCCTGAGGTATTTCTGTTTGACGAGCCGCTGTCGAACCTCGATGCCGAACTGCGGGTCGAGATGCGGGTTGAGATTGCGCGCCTGCACAATGAGATCGGCGCGACGATGATCTACGTGACCCATGATCAGGTCGAAGCGATGACCATGGCGGACAAGATCGTTGTCCTGCGCGATGGCCGGATCGAACAGGTCGGCGCGCCGATGGATCTGTACCGCGACCCGGACAATCGGTTTGTTGCCGGTTTCATAGGCTCGCCAGCGATGAATTTTCTGGATTGCGATGTGGTTGACGGTCAGGTGATCCACCCTGCGATCACTCAACCCCTGCCGGTGACGGCCTCTGTCCCGGACGGGATGGGCCGGGTTACACTCGGAATTCGCCCCGAACATATCGGTGTGGATCGGACCGGCGACACCTGCACGGTCGATCTGACCGAGGCACTTGGCGGTGTCAGCTATTCGTATTTGCTGACGTCGAATGGCGACAAGCTCATCGTTGAAGAACGCGAGGACGAGCGCAGCAGGCAAGGCGCGCGGATCGGGATCACGATCCGGCCTGAACGAGCGATGATGTTTGACCCGGAGACTGGTCAGCGCCTGCGATAAGCTTCAAAACAGTAGGTGCGTTTTACGAACGCACCATTACTCTGGATTTTGTATCCAATATCCTTTAGGCACACCGCAACGACAAAGATCGCCTAAGTTCTGCCGTTAAAGGAGCAGCCGATGCCAACCAACATATTCTCGGGTACAATGCCCGCCCTGATGACACCCTGCACCCCGCAGCGACAACCTGATTTCGATGCGCTGGTTCGAAAGGGTCGCGAGATGATCGATGCAGGCATGTCTGCCGTGGTCTATTGTGGATCGATGGGGGATTGGCCATTGCTGAGTGATGAACAGCGCATGGAAGGGGTCTCGCGTCTGGTTGAAGCGGGCCTGCCCGTCGTTGTCGGTACCGGAGCGATCAACACGAAATCCGCAGTGGCTCATGCCGCACATGCACAAAAGGTCGGGGCTGTTGGTCTGATGGTGATACCACGGGTGCTGTCACGCGGCAGCTCTGCGATTGCGCAACGCAACCACTTCAATGCCATTCTGGGCGCCGCACCACAGGTGCCTGCGGTCATCTACAACAGCCCACATTATGGCTTTTCGACCCGCGCCGAATTGTTTTTCGACCTAAGAGCCGCGCATCCCAATCTGATCGGCTTCAAGGAGTTCGGCGGGGCTGCCGATCTGCGCTATGCCGCCGAAAACATCACCAGCCAGGATGACCAGGTGACCTTGATGGTGGGCGTGGACACTGAGGTTTACCATGGGTTCGTCAATTGTGGTGCAACCGGATCAATCACCGGTATTGGTACGGCTCTGCCCCGCGAAGCGCTGCTGCTGGCCGAGCTGTCTAGGAAAGCGGCGAAAGGACATGCCGAGGCCCGTCGGCGCGCCCAAGAATTGACCGAGGCCATTCATGTCTTGTCCAGCTTTGACGAAGGCCCGGATCTGGTGCTCTATTACAAGCATCTTCTGGTGTTGAACGGAGAGGATGAATACCGTCTGCATTTCAACGAAACGGATAAACTGACGGATGCGCAGCGAATCTACTGCGAACAGCAATATGCTCTGTTCGGTGCATGGTTTGCGGACTGGTCTAAACAAGGTGGTGTCATCGCTGAATGCATGTAATCGATAGCCATACGGGCGGTGAGCCGACGCGCGTCATTCTGAATGGCGCGCCAGACCTTGGGTCCGGGACGTTGCAACAGCGCGCGCAGTCTTTGGCAACCGAGCACAGGCAGTTTTATCGCTCGGTCATGTTGGAGCCGCGCGGGCAACCCGCAATGGTCGGCGCGTTGCTGGTTGAACCCATTGATCCAACCTGCGTGACCGGCGTCATTTTCTTTGATGTCGATGCAGTCCTTGGCATGTGCGGCCACGGAACCATCGGCCTTGCGGTCACTCTGGCGCATCTGGGCCGGATCGGCTTGGGGACCCACCGGATCGAAACGCCTGCCGGTGTGGTGACAATAGTCCTGCACGATCCAAACACCGTGACGGTGAAGAATATCGAGAGCCGACGGGTGCATAAGGCCATCACTCTGGACGTCCCCAATTATGGCGCAGTGACAGGCGATGTTGCCTATGGCGGCAATTGGTTTTTCATCGTCGACCCCAGTCCGATACAAGTAGAGCCGGGCAATATCGACGCCCTGACCGATGCGGCTATTGCCATCCGTCAGGCCTCGATCGCGCAGGGGATCGGCGGAGAAAAGGGCGAACCGATTGATCACGTGATCTTTCAGGGAAGCTCGGACACCGAAGGCGTGCACAGTCGGAATTTTACCCTTTGTCCTGATGATAATTATGACCGCTCGCCCTGTGGCACCGGAAGCTCGGCCCGACTTGCGTGTCTGGCGGCGGACGGGGACCTTTTGCCGGGCGACGAGATTGTTCAGGAAAGTGTCATCGGCAGTTCTTATCGCCTTTCGTTTGAGCCCGGGCCAAGGGGTGGGGTCGTCCCGTCGATCAAGGGGCAGGCCTATATCTTCGCCGAAGCAACGCTTTATTTCGCGCCGGAGGATCCGTTTCGCCTCGGGATTGAAACGTGAGCGACCAGATCATTGTGATCGGGGCTGGGGTAATCGGGCTTACGACGGCTTTGGAACTGCAGCGACGCGGTCACTCTGTGCTCATCCTCGACCGCGATGGCGTTGCCGCCCGCTGTTCGGTGGGTAATGCCGGGGCGTTTGCCTTCGCGGAAGTCGAGCCGTTGGCCACGCCGGGTATCCTGCGCAAAGCGCCGAAATGGCTGTTGGACCCTTTGGGTCCGCTGTCTATTCCGCCCTCTTACGCAATAAGGATCGCTCCTTGGATGCTTCGGTTCTGGAAGGCCAGCCGTCCGAAGCGCTACGCGGAATTGCTTGGCGCGCAGGCCGACCTAATGGACTTTTCCAAGGCCGCATTGGATCGCTTGCTTCCCCGGATTTCGGGCGAACACCTGATACAGCGCGACGGGCAAATGCAGCTATACGAAAGCGAAGCGGAATTCCGCGCCAGTCTGCCCGCATGGACCCTTCGCCGCGCACATGGAATTCCTTTCGAACTCCTCACCGACCCCGCCGCGATCGCTGAACGGCAACCCGGTCTGAGCTCCCGGTTTACCCATGCAGGGTTTACACCGAATTGGCTGAACACCCTCGATCCCAAGCTTTGGTGTCAACATCTGGCGCAGAATTTTCGCGACCGTGGCGGCCGGATCGAACGGCAAGAGGTGCTGGCCATCAAGCCTCTTGCTGCCGGGGTTCGGGTGCTGTCGCAGGGAGACAGCCTGGATGCTGCCCGTGTCGTTCTGGCGGCGGGCGCGTGGTCGCATCATCTTGCCCGGACTTTGGGTGACCACATCCCGCTGGATACCGAACGGGGATACAACACGACCCTTCCGCGAGGAGCGTTTGACTTGCGTACGCACCTTACGTTCTCGGGGCACGGATTTGTGGCCAGCCGCATCAACGGAGGCGTACGCGTCGGCGGAGCGGTTGAGTTGGGTGGTCTGACTTTGCCGCCGAACTTCAAACGCGCCGAGACATTATTGAACAAGGCAAGACAATTCATGCCGGGGTTGAAGACCGAAGGCGGCACGCAATGGATGGGGCACCGACCGTCCCTGCCGGACAGCATCCCGGTTATTGCGGCCTCGGAACGGTTGCCCGAAGTGATCTATGCGTTTGGCCATGGCCACCTGGGCCTCACCCAATCCGCCGGAACCGCCGAGTTGGTGGCCGCATTGATTGATCGGCAAACACCACCGATTTCCCTGCAGCCCTTTTCCGCCAGCCGGTTCTGAGGAGCATCCATGCGCAGTTCTAAAACCGTCCACATTGTGTCAGCCCACGCAGAAGGCGAGGTGGGGGATGTGATCGTTGGCGGGGTCCAACCCCCTCCCGGCGATACATTGTGGGAGCAACGCGCCTTCATTGCCCGCGACCAGACCCTGCGCAACTTTGTTCTGAATGAACCGCGGGGCGGAGTGTTCCGGCATGTCAATCTGCTGGTCCCGCCCAAAGACCCCAGAGCCGACGCGGCGTTCATCATAATGGAACCTGAAGACACGCCGCCGATGTCTGGGTCAAACTCGATTTGCGTTGCAACTGTGCTTTTGGATTGTGGCATCATCTCGATGCGCGAACCGGAAACACATCTGACTCTCGAGGCTCCGGGAGGGTTGGTGCGAATCCGAGCCGAGTGCCGAAACGGCAAGGCCGAGCGCATCCATGTGCAAAATCTGCCCAGTTTTGCGGATCGCTTGGGCACCCCGGTTGACGTGCCGGGGCTTGGCACCTTGACGGTCGATACGGCCTTTGGCGGAGACAGTTTTGTTGTGGTCGATGCCGCAGCGCTTGGTTTGGAGATAGCCGAGCACGAGGCCCGGGACATTGCCCGTCTTGGGGTCACCATATCGAAGGCGGCAAATGCTCAGATTGGCTTCGTGCATCCGGACCTTCCGGACTGGAACCATATCTCTTTCTGCGCCTTTTGTGGGCCGCTGCAGCACACAAAATCCGGTCTGATGGGCAAATCCGCAGTGGCAATCCAACCCGGCAAGGTTGATCGTTCGCCCACCGGCACCGCCGTGTCAGCGCGAATGGCATTGATGGCGGCTAAAGGGCTCCTGGCAACGGGGCAGACATTCGAGGCCGTTTCGATCATCGGTTCGCGGTTTACCGGCAGGATCGTGGGGTCCACGCGGGTCGGCAAAGCGCAGGCGATTATCCCCGAGATCAGCGGTCGCGGCTGGATCACAGGCACATATCAGCACATGCTGGATCCGGATGATCCCTGGCCACAAGGGTACAGGCTCAGTGACACTTGGGGCGTTTAGGCCAGAAGCGCCAGAAGATCGGCGTGTAGTTGGGCGGATATTTCAGCATATCCACGCCGCGTATTGCGCGCCCGCGCAGCGTAACGGCGCTGCGACGGAAGCCGCGCGCCTTGATCCAGAATGTCCGCAAACAGGCGTTCTGCGCGCGCTGAATTGTCCTCACCACGCCCGCCACTGAATTGATCAGGCTCAAAGGCCAGAACGATCTGACCGTGAAACGGCGCGCTTCCGTCACCTTTCGCATACGCCATGCTCTCGAGACTGGTCATGTCATCGATCAGGGGCCCGGCCAACAGCTCTATCATGATGGACAGGGCCGAGCCTTTGTATCCGCCAAAGGTCAACATCGCGCCATCCAAAGCCGCCTGCGGGTCTGTCGTTGGATGGCCCTGCGCATCAATCGCAACACCGTCGGGCAGGGGTTTGCCGGCCCGTCGATACAGCTCGATCTCACCACGGGCAAAAGCGCTGGTCGCAAAGTCGAATGTGAACGGGTCGGCATTGTAACGCGGCCAGCTGAACGCCAGCGGGTTGGTGCCCAGGCTGCCTCGCATCCCTCCGGCAGGTGCCACCCAAGAATGGCTGGGCACCATTGTCATAGCTGCCAGTCCGGCCGCCGAAAGACGCTCGACCTCGGGCCAGAGCGCCGAGAAATGGTAGCACCGATTGACAGCCATGGCTGCGATTCCGTGCGTTTTGGCCTTTTCAATCAGAACCGGCAAACCTTGCTGGAAAGCCAGCAACGACATTCCACCCCGGGCATCCACCCGCACGATGGCGTTGTCCGATGGCGCGACAATGGGCACCGCGTGGCCATCAATCTGACCTGCTTTCATAGTCTGGGCACACATGAACAACCGAAACAGGCCATGAGACTGGCAATCGTCCATCTGACAGGTGGTCAGCATTCTCGCAATAGAGTGCGCGTGATCGGACCCAAAACCCGATGCGGTCAGGACCCGAAACGACAGGTCGTGCATTTCGTCCGGTGTCATTCTGACCGTTGCGCTCATCTGGCTGTCTCCTGTCTGCACCTGTTTGGAAAAAGGGATAGCGGGGATTGGCCGCCATGTTCAACCAAAGCTGGCCGGTTAAGTGTTGGAAAACGGGGACAGGGTCGGTATTTGTATCCAAAATTCAAAGACGGAAATTCCATTGGCCGCGCGTATCATAGCCCGACAAAGCCTTCCTGATGTTATCGCCCATGATCTGCGCGAGCGTATTTTGGGCGGCGAGTTGGCGGCGGGCGAGGTCATTCGCCAGGAAGCGCTGGCCGAGGAATACGGTGTCTCGCGTATGCCGGTGCGCGAGGCGTTGAAAAAGCTGGACGCCGAAGGGTTGGTGGTTCTTACAAATAACCGCGGCGCAACTGTCAGCCAGCATTCCCGCACGGAAATTGCCGAGATTTTCGATTTACGCATATTACTTGAGGTCGACCTGTTTCGTCGTTCGATCCCCAATATGACGACAGTGGACCTGACCGCGTGTCAGTGCATTCTTGATCAGATGGAGACGTCGTACGATGCCGATGACGTGGGCGAGTGGGGCGCGTTGAACCAGCGGTTCCATGCGGCTCTTTATGCAGCGGCCGGGCGAAGCCTGACCAATGAAGTGCTGTATAAGGTGTCGTTGCAGTCGGATCGATACGTCCGCATGCATCTGAGCGTGATGAAGCAACGCGAACCCGCCCGGAAGGAGCATCGTGAACTGTTGCGCCTGGCACAGGCGGGCGAGGTAAATTCCGCCTGTGCCGTCTTGCAGGCTCATATCGCCCGCGCCCGGGATCAATTGCTTGATCTTATGGCCGAGCGCTAGGTCCGAGCCAGCCAGTTAACCGTTCAGATTGAACATCAGCCGGGCCGTGACCGGGACTGTGCGGGTAATTCCCGGCAGTTGGGCCAACTCCATCAACTTGTCCACACCAGCGGTGACGCCAGCATCTTCGGCGCTGATGAAGACCATATCATTGGTGGATACCATCACCTGATCTTCTGATACGCGCAGAACATACATGCCGGTGGAGAAATCAACATCCGTGCCGACAAAAGACAGCTTTGCGTCTACTTCAACTACGGTGGACTGGCCCACTGCCAGCGATGAAACAGCCTCCATATCAATCTCTGCCGTCAATTTCGCTGTGGTCGCTTTGCGGAACACATGTTCGATCATCCGTTCGTTGCGGATGTCGATATTGGTTTCCACTGACGACAATTCTATTCCGATTTCGACATGGCCGTCCTGGTTGACGTGCCCGGACAGGTTCCGGAACGAATTGACCTCGCCGATGTCGTCGATCTTGACCGTTCCATACGCCAGATGCGAGGCATCCGAGTTCAGTTCCCAGTTTGCTGCAAGTACCGGTGTTGCAACAATTGTCGACGCAATCGTGATTGCCTTGAGCAGAAGTTTCATTTCTTTCCTCCAAAGTATATGCAAATCCTGACCGCGTGGGCACGGCCCATGACAAAGCAAACACAGATGGGTTGCGATTTATTCGATGGTCGCTGAAATTACTTCCGAACAAGCGGTACGCACTGCGATCCAGACTCATTCGAAACGGGTCTGGCGGTTTGCCCTGGCATTGTCCGGGGCATCTGATGTTGCGGATGACCTGTTACAGTCGACCTGCGTGCGTGCTCTGGAAAAATACCATCAGGTGACGTCATTTGATCGACTGGACAGCTGGCTGATGACGATCTGCCGTTCGATCTGGTTGAATGAGGTGCGCGCGCGCTCGGTGCGCAAGGCGCAGGCCCTGTCTGTCACGCCCGAGGCCGAATTAATTGCCACCGGCCCGGATGCGGAAACGAATATTTTCGCCGCTGAGGTGTTTACTCAAGTGATGCAACTGCCAGAGGCGCAGCGAGAGACCGTTATGCTTGTGTTTGTCGAAGGATATAGCTACCGCGAAACGGCTGCCCTATTGGAAGTTCCCATCGGCACGATCATGAGCCGGTTATCCAATGCCCGGCAAAAACTGAAAGCGGTTGTTCAACAGGACGCCGCTGATACCGTTCGACGGAGTGGCAAATGAAGTTTTCCGATGAAACGCTTGTTGCGTATCTGGAAGGCACCCTTGACGAAGACAGCGCCCGCGCGCTGGAAGAGGCTGTGGCTGAAGACACCGAGCTTGAGGCTCGATTGATGGCGCTTGATCCGTTTGCGCCGGTGGTCCGCCAAGTCTTTGAAAATGTGCCTGCCGAGGCCCCGCAAATCAATTTGCCTGCCCCCGTCCGGGCAGGCGGATCGACAAGCCCGTGGCGTTTGCTGGCAGTGGCAGCATCGGTTGGGGTGATTGCGGTGTCCGCAACATTCTGGGCAACGCGCCCGGCAGAGCTGGGATGGGCTGCACAGGCTGCGATCTATCAATCGCTCTATGTCCCGGAAACCATCGCGTCGCTGGACAATTCCAACCCGGCGCTGGATGCACAATTTGCGCAGGCCGAGGAAAAACTTGGCCGGTCGCTGAACCGAGACACTCTGGAAGGGTTGCCGGGGCTCGACCTCAAGCGCGCACAGGTGCTGTCATTCAAGGGTAAGCCACTGATTCAGATCGTTTTTGCCGATGAACAAGGGCAACCCTTCGCGTTTTGCATCATTAAGCAAGGCGCAGGCGCGCCGAACAAGGACGTGAACCGTGCCATCCTGAGCGGTCTTGCCACGGCCACCTGGGCTCAGGACGGCTATGGCTACATGTTGATCGGCAATGACGGCCAGACGGACCTCGACGGTGAACTGGGTATTTTGACAAACGTTTTCGCAAGCTGAGCGGAAATACGGCGAAAACCTCTTGTGAACATCCGGGATTCTTCGAAGAATACCCGGCATGAAGCCAAAAAACGTCGTGCCAGACTCGGATGACGAGTCCGAAGCCGAGTGGTCGCGCAGCATTTATGACGTCGATCCTCCGGACGATGATGACCTGTGGTTCCTGCCACCCGAGGATGAAGACGAGCCGCAGGACTTTCTGAACCCCAATCGCAAGCCTGCCCAGACTCTGCTGTTCGACCCTCGCGAATGGCGCGCGGCCCAGTCTGAGTTGTCGGTCGAACTGGCTGAATTGGCAGTTGTTTTCGGGGCGCTGGACGAACGACTTCGGGCCGGTCCCGCAGGGTGGACGCATCGTTTGGCTTTGATGGACGTGTCCGATCTGGGGTGGTGGACCGGAGATCGCATCAGCGTGGATCGGCTGGCCCTGTGGACCGGCCTTCGGATTGGGTCCACCGGGGACGATGTTCAGGCCCTGTTTCGAGCGGGCTGGGCGGTTCGGCGTCTGAACTCGGGTATGTCCCCGTCCGAAGAGGGATGGGAGGTCGGGCTGACCGCCTTTCTGGACAGGCAGGGGCAAGGGATGGACGATGTGCCCCAGGCCGTCGCCGATTTGGCGGAGGTGATGGAAAACTGCGACGGGTTGCATCCGGCCACACAGGCCGCTGTCGGATTTCACGCATGGCGCGCCTTGTCGCCCGGGATCGGGCAGGACACGGAAGCGGCCATTATCGCGGCTCGACACGCGGCCAGCATGGGGCGGGGTGGGGCGATGTTCATGCCGCTGGCCTTGTCCGGACCCGGGGCTTTGCGCGGGGTGGGCTCAACCGAAGAGAAACTCTCGGCTTGGTTCAGAGGCGCAAATCAGGCCTCACTGGCGGCACTGCTGCATCTGGAGCGCATCAGCCAGTGGGAAAAGCACGCGCGCCAGACAACCGAAGACCTGAGCGGCAGGACACCGCCCTTGTTAATTGATGTGCTGACAGGTTGGCCAATGGTGTCAGCGCCTCTGGCCGAGAAACTGACACAAGCGTCCCGGGCCACGGTGCAGCGAAATCTGGACAGGTTCTCTCGGCGCGGTTTGATACGCGAAGTCACCGGGCAGGGCAGATACCGAGTTTGGACGGCAGCACTGTAGACGACAGGTAGAATCGTCGCGTTTTGCGAGATTGAGGGCACAAAAGGGCCGGGTTGCAATCCTTCGGGTCTTGCTGTTTGTGGAAGGAAAGGCCGAAAAAGTGAACCGTCGGGGTATAGCATGACCAAAAAAGCGCTCATTACCGGGATCACCGGTCAAGACGGCTCGTATCTTGCGGAATTCCTGCTGGAAAAAGGGTATGAGGTGCATGGTGTCAAGCGGCGGGCATCCTCTTTCAACACCCAGCGCATTGACCACATCTATCAGGACCCGCACGAACCGGACCCCAAGCTGCAGCTTCACTATGGCGATCTGGCCGACACATCAAATCTGACCCGCCTGATGCAGGAAGTGCAGCCGGATGAGGTGTATAATCTTGGAGCCCAGTCCCATGTGGCGGTCAGTTTTGAGGCCCCGGAATACACAGCTGATGTGGATGCGTTGGGGACGTTGCGCTTGCTGGAGGCCATCCGGTTTCTGGGTCTCGAAGGCAAGACGCGATTTTATCAGGCATCGACCTCTGAACTGTATGGGCTTGTGCACGAAACGCCTCAGCGGGAAAGCACCCCGTTCCATCCACGCTCACCTTACGCGGTTGCCAAGCTGTATTCCTACTGGATCACCGTCAATTACCGCGAAGCGTATGGGATGTATGCCTGTAACGGTATCCTGTTCAATCACGAAAGCCCGCGCCGGGGCGAAACCTTCGTGACCCGCAAAATCACCCGCGGGTTGGCCAATATCGCACAGGGCCTCGAATCCTGTCTGTATATGGGAAACATCGATAGCCTGCGGGATTGGGGCCATGCGCGAGATTATGTGCAGGTACAATGGTTGATGTTGCAGCAAGACGCGCCCGAAGATTTCGTGATCGCAACAGGGGTTCAGCATTCGGTACGTCAGTTTATCGAGTGGTCGGCGCAGGAATTGGGAGTGTCTTTAGAGTTTTCCGGCGAAGGCGTGGACGAAATCGCCGTTGTTGCGGATATTCAAGGCGACCGCGCCCCTGCTTTGAAAACCGGAGATGTGGTTATGCGGATCAACCCCCGCTATTTCCGCCCCGCCGAAGTGGATAGCTTGCTGGGCGATGCATCCAGGGCGAAACAGAAACTTGGCTGGGAACCGCAGGGGTCCGTTCAGGACATGTGCGCCGAGATGGTGGCCGAAGATCTGGCAACTGCCAAGCGCCATGCTTTGCTGAAGCAGCACGGTTATGAAACCCCAGTCAGTCTGGAAGCTGGTTGAGAGGCACGCGTGCATAAGATCTACATAGCGGGCCATCGTGGCATGGTCGGGTCAGCGATCCTACGCCAGCTAGAAGCGCGCAAGTCGGCAGGTGCGCCGATTGACCTGATTACACGCACCCGAACGGAGCTGGACTTGTCTGATCAGGCCAGTGTCCGCGACTTCATGCAGGAAGAAAAGCCCGATGCGGTCATATTGGCTGCTGCAAAAGTAGGAGGTATTCTCGCCAACAACACCTATCCGGCAGAGTTCATCTACGAAAACATGATGATCGAATGCAACGTGATCCATCAGGCGTTTTCAGCGGGTGTTCAAAGCCTTCTGCAGTTAGGTAGCTCTTGCATCTACCCGCGCAACGCAGAGCAACCGATGCGGGAAGATGCGCTGTTGACCGGTGTTCTAGAGCCTACGAACGAGCCTTATGCCATTGCCAAGATCGCAGGCATCAAGCTGTGTGAAAGTTATAACCGCCAGTATGGGGTGGATTACCGCTCGGTCATGCCGACTAACCTGTATGGGCCCGGTGATAATTTCCATCCTGAAAACAGCCACGTCCTGCCTGCGCTGATGCGACGCTTCCACGAGGCGGTTCGCGACAATTGCGATACCGTCACCATCTGGGGCAGCGGCCGCCCGCGACGAGAATTTATGCATGTGAATGATATGGCAAATGCGGCTCTGTTCGTACTGGATCTTCCGCGTGATGTTTACGACGCTCAGACGCATCCCATGCTGAGTCATATTAACGTCGGGACTGGTCAGGACATCTCAATCACTGAACTGGCTTCAAAAATGGCCGTCGTTACGGGGTTCGAGGGCCAAACAGTTCAGGATGCCAGCAAACCTGATGGGACGATGCGAAAGCGCATGGATGTATCGCGGCTCACAGAATTGGGCTGGACGGCTGAGATCGACCTCGATCAAGGGTTGCGCGACACCTATGACTGGTTTCTGAAACAGCCCGCCGCTACGCGGCGCGCCAGGTAACCGCCCGACCCAAAGCCCGGGCGGTCAGGGATTTAATACCAGCGGCCCACGGCGACCAGTGAAGGAGCCAGCGCAGTTGCATCCGAAACCGCCGAGAGCACCTGAAAAGTAACCTTCGTGCTGGAGGGTGTCTCGGTGCCTAGAAAACGGGACACGCCGCCGCCATTGCCGCTGATGACAGGCGCACTGCCGGACAGAAAGGAAATCGGGAAATCCCAGTCCGCTGATGGGCTGGCGTAGAGCGCTCCAACGCCGGTTGTGCAGGTGACAGAACCTGCCGCAACGGTGCATAGCTGGGTGCCGTCGGCAAATCGGACATAGTCTCCGTTTACGTTGCTGCCGTGTTCGATCACAGCGCCGGTTGGAACTCCTCCGCTTTCCCCCACGGAGCCCAGTACATTGCCCGGCCCATAGCCATAATCGGCGCGCATCAATCGACCGGATGTCGTATCATCCGCGCTTGCCTGAACAGCGGCGCCATCGACCAGCCCGGACGCAGGATCAATTCGCAACGCCTCGGTCCAGCTTCCACCGTCCGCAGATACCTTGATGGAAAAGCCGGTGCTGCCGGACAAACCCATCTCGGCGTGGCCCGTCCAGTTCGATTGAAACAGCAATGAGGCGGTCTCGCCTGCGTTGGCCTTGTTGATTTTCAGTTGATGTCCCGCGCCGTCGTTGGACAGCAAAGTCGCCGGACCCCGAACAGACAGGCGGTTTGTACTGTCTGATGACGTCGCAATCCCAACACCACTCAGGTTTTCAGTGCTGGCAGGTGCGTCCGCCCAGCTTGTACCGTCCCAAACCTTGGCGCGCCCTGCGCTTCGATCCCATGCACGCCATCCCGTGTCAGGGCTGAAGAAGTACCAGCCATTGTCGATCCACGCGGCCAGACGCCCGGCCTCACCGGCCCAGACACCGGTTGGTGAAGTGCCGAGGGCGTGGATTTCGCCCTGCGCCGGAGCTGGAGGCGGTGTGGTCGCGTTCAGAGAGGACAGGGTCAGCTGGACAACAAGGTCCAGTTGGCGCAACGCCTCATTATGCGTGACGTGTTTCTGCGCCTGCGATGGTTGCAGAAAGGGCAGATTCAAGCGGGGTGAAGTCTGAGACACCGGCGTCCTCCTGTGGCTGTCGATCCGACATGGATCGCGCGCTACATTGACGTAACCGGGGTCAATACTGCCTGACCGGGGCGAACGCCCCGTCAGACATTTGTTTACGAATGGACGAAATGTGCGCTGCTGCCTTACTGCGCCGCGCGGTCCGCTGCAACGATGTCGTGCAAATACGCATGCAGATCAGCGCGCAGATCAGCGCGAGCAAGTGCAAAAGCCACGGTGGCCTGCAGAAATCCGGCCTTGGATCCGCAATCAAATCGCTGGCCGTCGAATTTGTACCCAAACACCGGCACGCCGTTGACGATGTCCTCGGCAATGGCGTCGGTCAGCTGGATTTCACCGCCGCTGCCTTTTTTCTTCTGGTTCAGATTGTACAGAACCGAAGGGCCCAGAACATAACGACCGATTACGGCCAATCTTGACGGCGCATTTTCAGGAGCCGGTTTTTCGACCATCCCTTTTGCCCGAACAACCGAGCCGATGTTCTCGCCAACATCCAGAATACCGTAGGAGCTTGTCTGTTCCTCGGGCACTTCCATCGCGGCAACCATGTTGCCACCGGTTTCCTCATACGCTTCGATCATCTGCTGTAGACACGGTTTGTCCGCCGCGATCACGTCATCCGGCAGCATGACGGCAAACGGTTCGTCCCCGATCAAACGGCGGGCGCACCAGACAGCATGTCCCAATCCAAGCGCCTTGTGTTGACGGATATAGGCAATGGCACCGCTTTCCATGTTGGTTGCATTCAGGGTTTCCAGCAGCTCATCTTTGCCTTTGGCCTTGAGCTCCTGTTCAAGCACCAGATTGTGGTCAAAATAGTCTTCAAGCGCGGATTTCCCACGCGAGGTCACAAAGATAAATTCCTTGATGCCGGCGGCACGGGCTTCGTCGATCGCGTATTGAACCAGCGGTCGGTCCACCAGAGTCATGATTTCCTTGGGAACAGATTTTGTTGCCGGCAAAAACCGCGTACCCATTCCCGCAACCGGAAAAATCGCCTTGGTGACTTTGCGTGTCATGCTACCTCTCAAAATCGATTCGTATTCGTTAAATCACAGCCTCTTTAGGACCGTCTTATGCCTCAACCGCAAATCATTCAATGCGGTGGATCACACAGTGACGCTTTAGGATGAAAAGTGCCACCTTGCGCGGGCAGAGTCAAAAAAACGGCGCAGAACCTGCATCGCCTCTGGCGAGATATGCGCCGAAAGACCGGAGTTTCTGACCCCCCAAAGCCGGCGTACCGGCTTGGGGGACAACCGTCAGACCTGCGCCATAATGGCTTCCAGCGGATCGTGCTCGGCGACGAAATGATCTGGCGCGACTTCGCTAAGACGCGGGATGTAATCCGTCTGTCCTGCCGATAACCGGCTGGGCAGAAAGCGTAATCCGGCTTTGGGATCCATCGGCGACGGTAGCTCACCCGGCAACTTCAACCTTTGGCGCGACCGTTCAATGTCCGGGTCGGGAATGGGAACGGCCGAGATCAGGGATTGCGTGTAAGGATGAATAGGCTTAGAGCATATGACCTCACCATCGCCCAGCTCGACGATCCGTCCCAGATAAAGCACCATAATCCTGTTAGAGACCGCGCGAACCACAGACAGATCGTGGCTGATAAAGATCATCGACAAGCCGAATTCCTGTTGCAGTTCCCGCAACAATTCTACGATCTGAGCCTGAATGGACACATCCAGAGCTGATACTGCTTCGTCGCAGATAATCAGCTTGGGCTTGTTGATCATCGCCCGAGCGATACCGACACGCTGGTTCTGGCCCCCCGATAATTCATGCGGGTAGCGGTTGATCATGTTGGCGTTCAAGCCCACGCGCTCCATCATTTCCGAAACCAGCTCTTTGCGCTCGCGCTCGGTCAGATCGGGCCGGTAGGTTTTTAAGGGCTCCGCAATCGAGGCGGAGATCGTCATCCTCGGATCAAGGCTCGCCAGAGGGTCCTGGAACACAATCTGCAGGTCTTTGCGGTACTTGTTCAACTCTGCCCGCTTCAAACCAACGATGGGGTGGCCCAGCCAACTGACATTGCCCGCGCTGGGTTCGATCAATTGCAGTACGGCCCGTGCCAGCGTGGATTTTCCACAGCCGGATTCTCCGACAACACCCAAAGTTTCACCTTTGCGGATATCAAAGCTGACACCGTCGACCGCTTTCAGTGGCACTTTGCGCCCGAACAGCCCGCCCGAAACCTGAATGGGGAAGTGCACCTTGACATCATCGACAGTCAAAAGTGGGGCTTCCTTGGTCTCCAGCGCTTTCGGCGCATCGCCCGCATCAATGCGCGGCATAGCCTCAAGCAAGGTTCGGGTATAATCATGCTGCGGTGCGCGGAAAATCTCATGCGCGGTGCCGGCTTCCACGAATTGTCCCATGCGCATGACCTGTATCCGGTCGCACATCCGGGCCACCACGCCCATGTCATGCGTGATCAGCGCAATTGCGGTGCCTTCGTCCTTTTGCAGACGCACCATCAGGTCCAGGATGTCGGCCTGAACCGTCACATCCAGCGCCGTCGTCGGCTCATCCGCAATCAGCAGCTTGGGGTTACACAGCATCGACATCGCGATCATGACCCGCTGCCGCATCCCGCCAGACAATTCGTGCGGATATTGGTCCAACCGCCGCGCCGCCTCGGGGATACGCACGCGGTTCAGCCACTCCAGACATCGCGCCCGCGCGGCAGAGCCCTGAAGCCCTTCGTGAATTTGAAGAACTTCCCGCATTTGCTGGCCAATCCGCAGGTGCGGCGTTAGGGCGGTCAGCGGATCCTGAAAGATCATCCCCACATCCGAGCCTCGGATCTTGTTCAACTTGTTCACGGGCAGGTTCAGGATTTCCTGACCGTTCAGCATGGCGGAACCCATGGCCCGGCCCGCAGGCGGCAGCAGACCCATCGCGGCCATGAAGGTCTGGCTTTTGCCCGACCCACTTTCGCCCACGATGCCAAGGCATTCACCGGGGTTGATGTCGAAACTGATGCCCTTGACGGCCTCTATCACACCATCGGGGGTGTCGAACTGGACGCTCAGGTCCTTGACGGAGAACAAACTCATATCAGCGATCCTTCGGGTCCAGAGCGTCGCGCAAACCATCGCCGATGAAGAACATCGTGATGATGATGGTGACGTAGAATGTCAGCGGGTACATCAGTTGCCACAGCGTGCCATAGCTCATCGTACCGGCCCCTTCGGCGATCAAGCGGCCCAACGAGGTGTAGGGTTCCGAGATACCCAGACCCAGAAACGAGATAAAGCTCTCGGTCAGGATCATCTCGGGCACCAGCAGCGAGGCATAGACGATCACCACCCCCAACAGGTTGGGCAGGATGTGGCGGTACATGATGGTGAACTCGCTGACACCGGCGGCACGGGCGGCCTCGATGAATTCGCGGTTTTTCAGGGTCAGGGTCTGTCCCCGTACAATCCGCGCCATGGTCAGCCAGCCCACCGCACCCAGCGCGATGAACAGCATGAAGAAAGACCGTCCCGCTACGACCAGCAGCAGGATGATGACCAGAGTCGCGGGGATCGCCAGCAGGATGTCGACAAAACGCATCATGACGCTGTCAGTACGCCCGCCGATATAGCCAGCGGCGATACCATAGCAGGTGCCCACGATCAGCGCGGTTGCGGCCCCGATCAGCCCCACCAACAGCGAGGTCGTGGTCGCCTGAATGACGCGGCTGTAAAGATCGCGCCCCAAATCATCGACGCCGAAAAAATGCCCCGTCTCAACCGAGGGCATCCCCATGCCACGCACGTCACCCATGACGTTCCAGTCGATTTCCTCATTGTTCCAGACGGCAAAATACGGCCCGAAGATCGTGAACAGCACGATCAGGCCCAAGACGATGACACTCGCCATGGCGGCTTTGTTGCGGACAAACCGCATCCGTGCGTCCTGCCACAGCGAACGACCCTGAATGACCGTATAGTCGGTGACGTCGTCGGCCAGCTGGGCGGCTTTTTGTGATTTTCCAAGCATTGCCAGCCCCTCAGTAGCGGATTTTCGGATCGAACCAGGCATAGGCCAGGTCGGTCAGCAGGTTCACGATGACGGTCAGCGTGCCATAGAGGATCGTGACCCCCAACAGCACGGCATAGTCCCGCGCCAGCGCCGAGTTCACATAGGCCTGACCCAGACCACCGGTCGAGAAATAGATGTCCACGAAGACTGAACCGGTCAGCACGTAGACGAAGACCGGCCCCAGATAGGACACGACCGGCAGCAGCGTCGGTTTCAGCGCGTGACGCCAGATCACGGTTCTGGTCGGCAACCCTTTGGCCCGCGCGGTGCGGATGAAGTTCGAATTCAGAACCTCCAGCATCGACGACCGCGTGATCCGTGCGATCGAGCCCATATAGGACGTGGCCAGCGCGATCACCGGCATGACCAGATATTGCCACTGACCGCCATGCCAGCCGCCACCCGGCAGCCAACCCAGCCACAGGGTGAAGGTCAGGATCAGGATCGGACCCATGATAAAGTTCGGCAGCGCCTGCGCGGCGATGCCCAGACCGACGGCGAAATAGTCGATCCAGCTATTGTGCTTGATCGCAGCGGCAATACCCAGCGCGACACCGATGGATGTCGCCACCAGAAACGACAGCGAACCATAGGTCAGCGAGATCGGGAAACCCTGCGCGATGATGTCATTGACGTCCCGGTCCTTGAACTTGAAGGACGGGCCAAAGTCGAAATGCACCACGATATTATACAGATAGTCCCAAAGCTGCTTCCACAGCGGCTGGTCCAGCCCGTAGCGCGCCTCGATATTGGCCAGTACCTGCGGCGGCAGAGGCCGTTCCGAGGTGAAGGGCCCGCCGGGCGCGACGTGCATCAGAAAAAAACAAGCGACGACCAGCAGCAGGATCGTCGGAATGGCGACCAGCAGCCGCCGCAGACTATAGGCAAGCATTTTCTGCCCCCGTGTTTATTGGCTCTGCCCCGGGACGGTCCCGGAGCAGGGCTTGGTTCAAAGACGGTTACTCGGCGATCTTGTAAAGGTTTTTCGAGTACCAGTTCTGCTCGACGTTATCGACCGGCCAGTTCCCGACATCGCTGTCCATCATGTAGACGCCAGCGTAGTGATAGATCGGGATGACCGGGGTTTCTTGTGCGATGATGCGCTCGACCTCGGTATAGAGCGGCGCCGGATCGTCCGAGGTTTTGGCCTCTTTCAGCAGCTCGTCAACGCGGGCGTTGGCAAACTTGCCGTCGTTGTAACCCGAATCCGACTGCAGCAGGTCGAGGAAGGTCGAGGCTTCGTTATAGTCGCCACACCATGCGCCACGGGCCAGATCGAAGTTCTGGTTGCCACGCTCTTCAAGGAACACTTTCCATTCCATGTTGGCTAGCTCGACCTGAACGCCCAACTTCTGCTTCCACATCTGGCTCAACGCCACGGCGACCTTCTTGTGGTCTTCCGAGGTGTTGTAGACCATCTCAAAGCTCAGCGGATTGCCAGGGCCATAGCCCGCTTCGGCCAGCAGTTCCTTGGCCAGTTCGTCGCGCTCGGCCTGGCTCATCGACGCCATTTCGACCGCCGGAACGGTGAAACCTGCGGTCGCTTCGGGCGCAAAGGTGTAGGCTTGCGGCTGACCACCCGCCATCACTTTTTCAGTGATGATCGCGCGGTCTACGGCCAGCGACAGGGCCTGACGGACATTGGGATCCTTGAACGCCTCAGGGCCACCTTCGGACAGATTGAAGGTGTAGTAGTAGTTACACAGACGCGGGAAGCTGATCGCTTCCTCCGGGTGTTCCTGGCTTAGGCGCGGGAACTGACCGGCGGGAATTTCGGTGCGGTCCAACTCGCCTGCCAGATAGCGGGTCAGGGCGACGTTTTCATCATTGATGACCAGCGACACAACCTTGTCGATGATGGTGTTGTCATTGTCCCAATACATCTCGTTGCGCTCGCGTACCGAACGTTCTTGCGGCAGATGCTCGGTGAGAATATAAGCACCGTTCGACACGATGTTCTCGGGCCGGGTCCACGCATCTCCGAATTCTTCGACGACTTTCTGCGGGGCAGGAAAGGTAGTCGAATGCGTGGTCATCTGTGGGAAATAGGGAAGGGGGGCGCTCAGGCGAACTTCCAGCGTTTTGTCGTCGATGGCCTTGACACCCAGATCGTCGATGGACGCATTGCCTGCGATAATGTCCGCGGCGTTCTCGATCGACATCAGTTCCATGAACCAAGCATAGGGCGAGGACAGTTCGGGATCGACGGCACGTTTCCAGGCGTAAACGAAATCGCCTGCCGTGACCGGATCTCCATTCGACCACTTGGCGTCGTCGCGCAGGGTGAAAGTATAGACGTCTTTGGTGTCATTGACCTCGAAACCGGTCGCGACTCCGGGAACCAGATTGCCGTCTTCGTCCTGGTTCATCAGGCCTTCGAACAGGTCCCGAACGATCTCGGCACCCGAGACGTCTTCGACAACCTGCGGATCGACCGAGCTGTGCTCATCCAGGATGCGATAGGTAAAGGTCTGGTCTTCTGCCAGCGCTTCGCCGGTTTCCGGATGCGTTCCGGCGGCTAAGACCGCGCCGCTAAGCAGGGTTGAGGATAGCAATCCTGCCAATGAATTACGGACAATACGGTTCATGCGGTGTTCTCCCATTTTCTTGGTGTCAGGCGGCACATCGCGTTTCGATGTGCGCAACATTCCGTGTGTTTCGTGTTTTCAGAAGCTCTTTGCTTTGATCTGGATCGCAAAAGGTCAAAATTTGACCGTTTACTCATGTCAGCAAAAACTCGGGAACCAGGTGCGAAATGTGCCTTTCGATGCGGCGAAAATGCCACCATTTAACGAAAGGTAAAAGGTTTTGCTCGCCGCTGAGGCCTCAAAGACGGATTCGATATGTAACAGGGTTCAGGCGTGAAACTTTATTTTGAAACACGTCAATGCCATGACGTTTTCGTGAAGGCATTACCTTAAGAAATTCGAATGTGATGGGCCCGTGAGCGAATCAATCCGTTATCAGAGTCGTCAGTTTGGCCGAGGGAAAACAGGTTGGATCATGACCAGCACCCTCTTGCCAACGCCCAATCGAGCGTCGGGTCCTATAACCCGGTAGCCCATCCACACCGCCGACATCATGGCCCTGATCAACCAACACTTGCTGCAATTTCGCAATATCGGATCGGTAGAGCGTATCGACTTTGCCCCAGCGGGTCCGAAACGAGCCGACTCCGAACTGAATGCGATCCCCGACATGGCCCACGAACAAGGCGTAAAGGTCACTGGTGTTGTAATCCTTCAGGACATAGAAATTTGGCGTCACGACAAAGGCAGGGCCATTCCGCCCGGCGGGCATCATCAGATAGGCCTCGCCAGAAATCTCATGCGCGGGAAAAGGGCGACCCGAAACGCGGGTTATTCCCATATCCATCCAGTCGCGGATTGGACGTCCTTGATCCGGGCCCTCCAGCGCACAGGACACGGAGGCGGGCACCGTCACTTCGAACCCCCAGTCACGACCACTGATCCAACCATGTTGTGCCAGATAATGACCGATTGAGGCCAGAGTGTCCGCTTCAGAGCGCCAGATGTCGGCTTTGCCGTCGCCATCTCCATCGACCGCATAGGACAAAAAGCTGGAAGGCATGAATTGCGGTTGACCCAAAGCACCGGCCCAACTGCTTTTCATCTCGCGTTCGGGTGCATGTCCGGCTTCGGCAATCTGCAGTGCGGCGATCAGCTCAGCGGTGAAGTACTCAGCGCGAGTGCTCATAAACCCTTTGGTGCCCAGAACCCGAAACACATCATGGCGGATGGGCACCCGGCCATAGCCACTCTCGCGGCCCCAGATCGCCAAAAGAATACGCCCCGGCACACCGGTCCGCGCCTCAACCCGAGCCAGCGTGTCCGCATGCCGTCTTGCCATTTTCCGCCCGACCGAGGTCGCGCCTTGAACGGAACCAGCGCTAAAGTAGCGAGCTGGCGCGCCGAACTCGGCTTGGCGCTGGGGTTGGGGTGCATTTTTTGGGGCGCCCGGCGGAACCAAATCAGGCAAGTCCCAGTTCAGAGTCACGCCCGAGAACGCCTGTTGCATCGTCTGGCGCGACACGCCGCGTTCACGGGCCTGAGGCCAAACGGTCTCGTGCAACCATGTTTTGAACTGCCGCTCGACAGCAGCGCGATCCTGCGCCGACAGTGCAGAGGCAAGTGAAACGAGACAGAGGATCATGCAAAGCAGGCGCATCGTATATACACCATCCTTTGATACGACAGGTTGTCAACTGTGCCCGAGGTTAATGCGCGACGCTTGACGTTATCTGTTACATCCCGACCTTTCAAAAAGCCTTGAGAATTCATGGGACTCTGCCAATAGTTGTTCCGAACCCATTGCATCAAAGGACAGGCAGGCGTGAAAGAAAATCGAAACCTTTCTGTGTTTCTGCTGTGTTTTCAGACGCTTTTCTGTGTTCTTGCCTTGGCCTCGCCCGCGGGCGCCAGCGACAGCTTCCTGGACCCGCAAGGCCCGATTGCCGCGGTTCAAAAGACCCATCTTATGCGGGCAACCGTGCTGATCCTGATCGCGGTCGTTCCGGTTCTGGTATTGGTGCCTCTTATCGTCCAGAGGTATCGCCGACGTCCCGACAGCATGGCACAGTATCGCCCCAAATGGGATTTTTCGGCCAAGCTGGAGGTTTTGATGTGGGGCGTGCCGGTTGTCATTGTCGCGATCCTTTCGGTCTACCTTTGGAAAGCAACGCACCGGCTTGACCCCTATGCCGCGACTTTCGGAGAAGAGCCCGCATTGCGGGTTCAGGTGGTGGGGCTCGATTGGAAATGGCTTTTCATCTACCCCGATCTGGGAATCGCCACGGTCGGAGAGTTGGGCATCCCGATCAAACAACAGGTTGCAATGACCCTGACCACTGACACGGTCATGCAGTCTTTCCTTATTCCGGCGCTGGCAGGTCAGATCTACGCCATGCCGGGCATGACCACGCAATTACATCTGGTCGCGGATACCCCCAAAACCATGCAAGGTAAGAACACGCAATATAACGGCCGAGGCTTTACCAAACAGAATTTTCTGACCCAGGCCATGCAAGCAGCAGATTTCAACGCCTGGGTCGACAGTGTCCGGCTGAACGGTATCCCGCTAACCAAAGAGACCTACCAGACACTGGCCATGCGAACAGATCGTGACGAGGTACAGGCGGCTTTGGGAACCGCTCAAATGCCGCTAAGAGCCCTTTATTTTACTTTGGAAGAAGCGGATATATTCCAAACGATCCTTCACAGATATCATAGCGGGCAACCTCTTCCTGCAGATCAACAGCCCGGAACAACATCCTTCGGGCAGGAGGCCACGCAATGACCTCTGCCGATGGTTTTTTTGGGCGGCTCAGCTGGGACGCGCTGCCGATCGCCGGTTTGATTCAGAATCCCGGCGCAAATGAGATTGTTGCCAATGCCGCTGCTGCCGTTGTGGTGATCGGCGCAATTGCGGTTATTGGCCTGCTCAGCTGGTTCCGCCTGTGGGGACCACTCTGGCGGGATTGGCTGACAAGCGCGGATCACAAGAAGATCGGCATCATGTATATCGTCTTTGCCATCGTTATGCTGGCCCGCGGCGTGCTGGAAGGTGTGGTCATGCGGGCGCAGCAGGCGATGGGACCGGGCGACGGCTTTCTGGAACCCGAACATTTCGCTGAATTGTTCAGCACGCACGGCACGATCATGGTGTTTTTTGTGGCAGTGCCCTTTGTCTTTGGGGTCGCGAACTACCTTGTTCCACTTATGATCGGCGCGCGTGACGTGGCATTCCCGGTGATGAACCAGATCAGCCTGGGGCTGACAGTGTCTGCCGGAATGATGCTGATGGTTTCGCTGGTGGTCGGGGAATTCTCAACCGGCGGGTGGACCGCTTATCCCCCTTACACCGGCGCTGCGTTTAACCCAGGGGTTGGGCCGGACTACTGGATATGGGCCATCGTCGTTTCGGGTGTTGGAACCACGCTGACGGGCATCAACTTCGCAGTCACGATCTACAAATTGCGCGCGCCGGGGATGAAGTTCATGCGGTTGCCGATGTATTGCTGGACGATTATCTGCAGTTCGATCCTGATTGTTTTTGCAATGCCACCTTTGGGTGTCGCGGCGTTGTTGCTGGCAGCCGACAGGTATCTGGATTTCCATTTCTTCACCAATGACCTTGGCGGCAACATGATGAACTATGCCAACCTGTTCTGGCTGTTCGGCCACCCCGAGGTCTATCTGCTGGTGCTTCCCGCCTATGGCATCTATTCCGAGGTGTTTGCGACATTCTCAGCCAAACGCCTTTATGGCTATAATTCTCTGGTCATCGCGACCATGTCGATTGCGGTTCTGTCGTTTACAGTCTGGCTGCACCACTTCTTCACGATGGGACAAAGCGCGCTGATCAATGCCGTGTTTGGTATTGCAACAATGCTGATTGCTATCCCAACCGGTGTGAAAATCTATGACTGGATGGCAACATTGTATCGTGGACGCATCCGGCTTTCGGTGCCAATGCTCTATAGCCTTGCGTTCCTGATGCTGTTTGTCATTGGCGGGCTCAGCGGTGTTATTTTGGCCAACCCGACCGTGGATTATCAGGTTCACAACACTCTGTTCCTCGTGGCGCATTTCCACAACGCGTTGCTTCCGGGTGTTCTGTTCGGGCTGCTGGCCGCGTATAATTACTGGTTCCCCAAAGCCTTTGGCTTCCGCCTGAACGAATATTGGGGCCGAGTTTCCGTAGTTTGCTGGACGTTTGGTTTCCTGCTCACATTCATGCCTTTGTATTTTGTTGGCCTGATGGGAATGCCGCGTCGTTCGTTCAGCTATAGCGACCCATCCTTCCAACCTTTCATGATTGTGGCCATCATCGGAGCGATCATCATCACCTGCGGGCTGTTCTCGGTGCTGATCCAACTTTGGATCAGTATCCGCGACCGCGATCAAAGTCGCGTGCCGGTTGGGGATCCCTGGGATGGAAGAACGCTTGAATGGTCAATTCCGGCTCCGCCACCGCCTTATAATTTTGCAATTATCCCGACAGTGTCCGACCGGGACGATTTCGCGGCGGCCAAAGAGAACGGGGCCGCCTATCCCACGCCGGATTCTTATGAAGACATCGAAATGCCGCGCAACACGGGCATTGGCTTCATCCTGTGTGTTCTCAGCGGGATATGGATGTTCGCGCTGGTCTGGTGGATTTGGTGGCTTGCCGCTGCGGTGACGATGTTGATCATTCTCGCTGTCATTGTCTGGAGCTTTGACACCAGTACCGAACTGATCATTCCCGCAGAAGAAGTGCGCCGGGATCACGAAGCGTGGCTGGCGCTGGTTCATAGCACAACCGCCATCGACCGCGATCATGAGGCATCCTCCGAGAATCGCGGTCTCGCCCGTCCTGACATGGAGGCCGTCACATGAGACGCGCGCCAGAGCATAGTTACCCGGGCCTCAATCTGGGTGAAGATCACGCCAGTGCCGACAAAGCGTCCGAAGTAGTGACATTTGGCTTTTGGGTCTTTCTGATGGGTGATCTGGTCTATTTCGGTCTGATGTTTGGTATCTACATCACGATGATCGATGCGCAGGCCGGCGGCCCCGGCCCGCATGAATTGTTTGATCTGAAAAGCATCTTTGCCCAGACCTTGATCCTTTTGACCAGCAGCCTGACCGTCGGATTGGCGATGCTGGCGCTAAAGTACAATCTGCCGCGTCCTCGTATCGTCCTTTGGTTCGGCGTTACTCTGGCCCTTGGACTATGTTTTCTTGCGCTTGAAGTTCGGGATTTCATGAACATGGCAGCCCTCGGCGGGGTTCCACAGCGAAGCGGTTTCCTGTCGGCGTTTTATGGCTTGGTCCCACTGCACGGGTTGCATGTGGCAATCGGGTGCCTTTGGCTGATCGTACTCGGTATCCAGTTGCGGGTCATGGGGATGACCGATCTGGTAAAGTCCCGGGTCGTCCGTCTGGCCTTGTTCTGGCATTTCCTGGACCTGATCTGGATCGGCATCATCACCATCGTGTATTTCGGAGGGCTCACCTATGGATAGACGCGTCGACCTACACAAACGCGAGCGTCGCCGATATGTCATTGGCTACGGCGGTTCCCTGTTGCTTACCTTCGCGGTGTTTTTGATTGCGTATGTTTTCGGGATTGAAACCAAGGGCGTTTATCTGACCATCGGTCTGTTGGGATTGGCGCAGCTATTGGTACAGTTGGTCTATTTCCTGCATATCGACCGCCGCCGCAGCAGCCGAGAGGACCTGGACTTGATCCTGTTTTCGACCCTGGTTTTGCTGATTATCATCGGGGGGACGGTCTGGATTTTAGGTAACCTGGCTTTGCGGATGCACATGCACGTCATGTGAACGCCAGCAGGCGCACGCCTAGCCACAGCGAAAACCAGCACAAAACAAGGCTGATCAGGATGTTTCCGGCAGCCATAGCGATGGATCGGTCGCGGTTAAGCTGCAACGACTGATAGGCAAAGCTGGAAAAGGTTGTGAACCCGCCGCAAAACCCGAAGACAAGCCGCTTTTCCTCTTCTCCCATCTCGACCGGCCCGCCCAGATATCCGATCCAAAGCCCCAGCAGAAAACTGCCCACGACATTCACAATCAGCGTTGAAAGGGGCAGATCATGAGTCACACGCATGGAAAGCCAGTGCCGTGCGACAGCTCCCAGTCCGCCTCCCAACCCGAACATCGCGTGCAGATACAAGTCCGTCATTGACCGGCTCTCCGGTGCCGTTTTCCGATGGTTTCGCCCAAAATCGCCGCTCCCAGACCGATAGCGATTTCGGCGGCAATGGCGATCAGGACGTAAAGACCACTGGTCTCCCAAAGGCGGGCAAGCTCGGCCACGAAAGAGGAAAAGGTCGACAGGCCGCCGCAAAACCCAACCGCTCCGAGATGCAGCACATGTGCATGAACCTTGTGGCGAATTGCATAGAGCCAGCCAAGGACAAAGCACGCCACGATATTGATGCCAAAGGTCCCGGTCAGAAACGGAGCACCGGAAAGGCTGCCGGAAAACGCCTCGCGCAGCAGCGATCCCGCCGCGCCACCCACAAAAACAGCGACATACATGAGGATCCGTTCCCCCTGAGGAATGTCGGATTTGGCCACCGTCTTTGATCCTGCCTTCCCTGCGTTTGGCCCGGCTTATCCTTTGCGCCAGTGCGGATCAACCAAGCCGCGCTGGCGTCCTGTATCTCACATTCTCGTCGGATCGCCGCAGTTGCCGGGCAAACGCTTGCAATCAAATGTCAATCTGTCCAACCATAGGCGCAACTGAGGGGCAAGGTGCCCAGCTACAAATCCGATCCGTCAGGGAGATCGCAATGATTGTTCGCAGGGTGTATTTTGCAGTGGCATTTCTGGCGCTGCCGGTCACGATTTTGCTGGGGCTGCTCTGGGCGCCTGCTTTATGGCTGCTGGTGCTGATTGTGCCCTATACGGTCATCGGGGCGTATGATTTGTTGACAACACGGCACAACGTTCTGAACAATTATCCGGTGTTGGGTCATTTCCGCTATATGCTGGAATTTGTCAGCCCCGAAATCCGACAGTACTTCGTCGAAACCAACGAAAGCGGCCGGCCCTACAATCGGATTGTGCGTGGCCTTGTTTATCAACGCGCCAAAGGACAACTGGATACGCAGGCCTTTGGGACGCAATATGATATCACGGAAACCGGCTACCACCGTGCCAATCACTCACTTGCGCCCAAACATGTGGATGAGACAGAAGAGCGGATTATGCTGGGCGGGCCGCAATGCGAAAAGCCCTATCACGCGTCGCGTTTGAATGTCTCGGCCATGAGTTTCGGAGCTCTGAGTGCCAACGCTATTCGTGCCTTGAACGGAGGCGCAAAGGATGGCGGATTCGCACATAACACCGGCGAAGGGGGTCTGTCCCACCACCATCTTGCGGAAGGCGGAGATATAATCTGGCAAATTGGCACGGGATATTTTGGGTGCCGTACGGCTGACGGCGGCTTCGACAAGGACAAGTTTGCGGAAAAAGCACGCAAAGATGTTGTGAAGGCCATCGAGATCAAATTGTCCCAGGGCGCGAAACCCTCTCATGGCGGTGTATTACCCGCCGCCAAGGTCGACGAAGAAATCGCGGAAATCCGAGGGGTTCCGCTGCATCAGGATGTGATTTCTCCGCCCACGCATTCTGCCTTTGATGGACCCACAGGCCTGATGGAATTCGTTCAACACCTCAGAGAAATGTCCGGCGGCAAGCCCGTCGGGTTTAAACTGTGCATCGGCCGCAGGTCCGAGTTCATGGCGATCTGCAAGGCGATGCTGGATACAGGCATTCAACCCGATTTCATAACGGTCGACGGGTCGGAAGGGGGAACCGGGGCCGCGCCGGTCGAGTTCACCAACCGATTGGGTATGCCGCTGAATGAAGCGTTGGTTTTTGTGGATAACTGCCTGCGCGGAATCGGTTTGCGCGACGACATCAAGGTCATCTGTTCGGGCAAGGTTGCCACGGGTTTCGACATGATCGAGAAATTTGCGCTTGGCGCGGATATGTGCAATGCCGCGCGGGCGATGATGTTTGCCATCGGCTGCATTCAGGCGCTGCATTGCAATACGAACCGGTGCCCTTCGGGCGTGGCAACGCAAGACCCGATCCGCGGACGCGCTGTCAACGTCCCGCAAAAACGCCAGCGCGTTCATCGGTATCACGACGCCACATTGGAAAGCTTCCGCGAAATTCTGGGGGCGATGGGTAAAGCGAAGGTCTCGGACCTGCATCCGTCAGACATTCTGCGACGCACAGCAGATGAGCACGAAGAAACCTATGCTGATCTTTATGAAATTCTGGAAGACCGGGTATTGTTGGGCGAGGATATCCCGCCAGCCTTTGCACAGGACTGGAATACCGCCTCGGCCAGCCATTTCTGATCGGGGCGGTCAGCGTGAGATTGTATTTGGGTTGTTAGATGCGTGTGTGTGGATTTTACGGATGCTCCATTCCACCGCATCCCGCATCGTGCGCCCCAATGCAAGGTCGAAAGCCTCAACAAGATCAGGTGTCTGTCCGCTTGCAGAATTCACATTCTCCTGAAACGAGCTTGAGGCGATGATCTTGTCCTCAAACTCGTCAATGATTTTGATGTTCAGGCGCACTTCGACGCGCACGGCCTGCGAACCATCTTCGTTATTGGTGACAATGGCCTGAAACTCGCGCAGGTCAGGGGCGATGACGTAATCGGCCCGCAGCCCAACTGTGGAGCGTCCCACGGCGGCCACTCTGTTCGAGTTTTCGTAGCTTTCGACCATCAGTGTCTGGACAATCAACGGAGCACGATCCACCCACCGGGCGCGCGGCAGGTATTGCACCTGCAGGGCGCTGGGTTGAATCGCAATCTGATCGGTGTTGACGGCGGCCGTTGCGGTAGGTTCTTCGACGACGATTTGCCGTTTCACCTGCGGCAGCGAGGAGGAAAAGGTGCTTTTGGGCGTCAGCAGGTACAAATCGTTGGGCTTTGAAGCCTGTCTGAGCGTTCCCAACCCTGTGCAGCCACCCAGTGCCGCCGCGACTAAAACAAATATGGCGGGCCTGATCATTGACGAAACTCCGATGCTTGGGTGCCTAACAGAAAGCGGGCAGGATCACGTTCGACCTTATCCACCAACCGGTCCAGGCTGATGACCAGACGCTGAGATTCTTCGATGAACCGGGTAAACTGAGGCAATCCGACACGCAGGAAATCCGAGACCTGCCTGCGGTTCTCTTGCACGATATTATCAATGGTTCCCAACAGATTGGAAGCCGATTGCGAGGCGCTCAGGATATCGGCGGATATCGCATCGATCCGGTCTGTTACCGTGGTGACCGTCGTCGCCACCTGATTGGCCGCGTTGCGGATATCGGCCACGACCGCCGCGACATCTTCGTCCAGCACGCGGTTGGCTGTATCAAACGTCTTTTGTGCAGATTTCAGCGTTGCATCTGCCGAACTCATGGCCGTATCGATTGATCCCAGAGTGCCATTTGCGTTGGCGAAGGTTTCAGTAATGGTTGCCAACGACACTCGACCTTCTTCTGACAGGACAATCAGATTGTCCGCCAATGCCGATCCCCGTTCAATAAACGGACGAATATCCTGCGCAATGACGTCTTTCGCTGTGACCAGCGTATCATTCGCGGTTTCCAAAGCAGCCTTCGCGCTGCCCACAGCATCTTTGATGCTGTTCAGCGTGTCGGTTCCCGTTGTTAGAGTTGTTTCTGCGGTATCGGCCAACTGATCCAGACGATTGGTAAAATCGCCAATTTGCCGCGCGGCACTTCCCAGATCAGATGACAGCGATTCAAAGTCCGACAAGGTCTTGTCCAGACGTCCCGAAGCCGAGGCCAGATTACCCAGAATTTCAGTTACCGAGTCCCGGTTCTTCTCATCGACGACCTTGCTGACATCCTCGATCAGCGAAATGGCGTTTTCCAGAAGCAATGGCGCGCCCTCGAACAAGGACTGAATCGCGCTGCGCTTGCTTTGTATCAAACTGTTGTTCGGCAATCGCTCGGCCGTGGGCGAGCCGCCAGACAACTCAACATAGGCAACACCTGTCACACCCAATGACTGAAGTTGCGCGATCGTGTCTTTTGAAACCGGAATGTCAGCATCCACTTCCAGCCGCACCCTGACTTTTGAAGGGTCTTCTTCATCCAGTTCCAGCGAAATCACCTGACCGACCGGCAAACCGTTGTAGCTGACGCCACCTGCCGCCGACAGGCCCGAGACGTTTTCGAACAGCACCTCGTAGTAAGCGTATTGCCGCGACACCTCGAACTTGGCGAGCCACAGGAAAAAACCGAACGCGCCCAGGATACCTGCAAGAGTAAACGCGCCGATCAGGATATAATTTGCCCGGGTTTCCATCGCCTCTACCTGTTCTGCCCCTTCACTTGTGCCGCTCGGGCGCGGGGACCGGTGAAATATTCCTGTACCCACGGATGATCAACGTCGGTCATTTCTTCTATCGGACCTTCAACCAAGACGTGTTTCTCCGCAAGCACCGCGATGCGGTTGCATATCGCGTAAAGACTATCCAGATCATGGGTAACCATGAAAACCGTGAGCCCCAGCGCCTGCTGCAACTCGCCAATCAGGTCATCATATGCCGCGGCCCCGATCGGGTCCAAGCCGGCCGTCGGTTCATCCAAAAACACGATCTCGGGGTCCAGCGCGAGTGCCCGGGCCAAGGCCGCCCGTTTTCGCATGCCACCAGACAGCTCCGAGGGAAACTTGCCGCAGCTGAGTTGTGGCAAACCGACAAGGCTGATCTTCAATCCACCCAGGGCTTTCATGAGGCTTTCGCTGATGCCGGTATGCTCCCGCATCGGCGCGATGACGTTCTGCATTACGGTGAGCGAAGAAAACAGCGCGCCATCCTGAAAGGCGACTCCCCAGCTTTTTTCGATCCGTTGACGTTCCGCCTCCGGCCCGTTCAGAACGTCAACGCCAAGCACCTCGATATCGCCTGCGGTGGGACGGTTTAAGCCTACAATCGTGCGCAAAAGAACGGATTTCCCGGTGCCTGATCCGCCAACCACACCCAGAACTTCACCGCGCCAGACATCCAGGTTCAGATCCTTGTGCACGACCTGATCGCCGAATTGGTTGGTCAGGTTGCGCACCCGTATTACCGCCTGCCTCTGAGTGTCAGTCTGTGTGGCATCCTGAAGCACGGTTCCGTCCATCTCAGACACCCAACATCGAGAAGAAGATCGAAAACAGCGCGTCCAGCGCAATGACCATGAAAATAGACTGCACGACCGAAGCTGTCGTGCGTTGCCCCACGCTTTCCGATGATCCCTTGACCTGCATGGCCTGCCAACAGGCAATCACGCCAATTACCAATGCAAAGAATGGGGCCTTGATCATCCCGATTGCCAGTTGCCAGACACCTGTGTTCTCCTTCAAACGGGTCATGAACATGCCGGGGCTGACGCCCAGGTCGATCCAGCTCATCAATGCACCGCCAACCAGACCTGCGATATTGGCCACAAAGCCAAGGATCGGCAATGTGATCAGCAACGCGACGACGCGCGGGATGACCAGAACCTCGATCGGGTCCAGACCGAGGGATCGCATGGCGTCGATCTCCTCCTGAACTTTCATCGACCCGATTGAGGCTGTAAATGCTGACCCTGACCGCCCTGCAACGATGATGGCGGTCAGCAGGATACCCAATTCGCGTAGAACCGAGATCGAGATCAATTCGACCACAAAAATCTCGGCCCCGAACTGCCTGAGCTGCGTCGCCCCCTGGAAGGCAAGAACAACGCCGATCAGGAAGCCCATAAGGCCGACAATAGGCAGTGCCTTGAAACCTGTCTGCTCCATCTGGGACACCAAGGCGGCACGGCGCAGACGCCATGGTTTGAAAATCGTACGGACAAGCCGGTGCAGAGTCAGCCCAAGAAATTCCAGCATGGACAACGTGTCCTGCCAGCCTCCGACGGTGCGTTCCCCCAAGCGGCCCAGCCAGTTCACGAACCCACGCGGAGGTTCGGTTACGCCAACCTCTTTCGGAATGCTGCGGGTCACCGTGTCCAGCAAGGACGCATGAGCAGGTTTCAGCCCTTCGATTTTGACGGATGCGCCATTGATGCTCAGCCGGTTGGACAGATCGGCAATCAGCCAGGCGCCGCCGGTGTCCATCTTCTGCAGGCCGGACATATCCAGCACCACATCCGCGCCACCGGGTTTGATAGCGCGAAACCCCTTTTCAACAAATTCAAGCGATTGGGTTACCAACTCACCGGCAATCCGGATGCAAACCCCTGCTGCATCAGTATCGGTGGTTATCGTTGGCTGCGTCATAGCGGTATGTGAAGGAAAATCGCGTTCACCTGCAACGGGTTTGTTTGCCATCTTCAGATTTTCATTGGCCAAATTGCGGCCACGCTACAGATACCGCCAGGTCGCGGCCGCCCTGTGCTGGGGCCCCTTGGCAGCGCGAACCCTCTACACGACCGCCAAATCCGGTGCTAGGACTATATCGTCGGAGGATGGAAGTGGACATTAGCGAACAGCGCATCAAGGCAATGACCAGCGCCGGGCTGAACCTGATCGGTCAGGCTTTGTCCATTTACGACAGTCAGTTACGGCTGGTCTTGTGCAATCTGCGGTTTCAGGAGATGTTCGACCTGCCTGATGAACTGGTTCAGCCGGGGTCGCTATTCAGTGACACCATCCGCTTTCTGGCCGCTCGCGGAGAATACGGGACTGCAGACAACCTTGAAACGCTTGTTGAACAGCGGGTCGAGCAAGCTCGCGCGTTTGAACCCCATTACATGGAACGTGAACGCCCCAACGGTCAGGTCATCTCGGTCGAGGGTGCCCCGTTGCCAACCGGCGGCTGGGTTGCGGTTTATACCGATATCACCCGAACACGCCGGATCGAGACTTTGCTGCGGGCCCGATCAGAAGAGCTGTCAGATCAGGTATTAAGCCATTCCGAGGAATTGTCGGCCACCAACCGCAAACTTGCCGCCACGATCACAACGCTGGAAGAGGCCAAGCGCCAGTTGACCGAAATCGAAGCGCGAACACGCCTGACCACCGAAATGATGCCGGCTCATATCGCCCATCTGGATGCCGACAGATACTATGATTATTCCAACCGACGTCTGAATTCTGTCATGCCCGGGCGGCCTTCGGACATTCTGGGGCTGCATATGTCCGAAGCGCTTGGATCGGCGGCCTATGAGCGCGTGAAGCCGCATTTGGAACAGGCCTATTCCGGCAATCCGTCTGTATTCGAATTCACCGAGGATCACGATTCACGCAGGTTGCGGGTGTCTTTCACTCCGGACGGGGAAGGGGGCGTGTATGTTATGTCCGTGGACATCACCGAAGAAACGCAGGCCCGCGTGGCATTGCAGCAAACCCGGCGCCGCGCGATGGCAGCCCAGATGACCAGCGGGTTGGCACATGACTTTTCTAATTTGCTGACCATCATCCTGGGCATGCAGGCGCGTCTGGCCAAGATGGCACTGCCAGAGGAGGCAGCGAAACTGATCTCGGCAACCCAGCAAACCGCGCGCAGGGGCGGGCAATTGCTGAATCGCATTGCTGATATGACCGGCAGCCGGACGCCTCAACCGCGGTCCACGGATATGCGCGAACTTTTAGAGGATTTGCGCACGCTCGCGTCCCCGTCTTTGCCGCGCGGTATGGGGCTGTCGGTTGTGAACACCTTGCCGGATCGCGCGCTGATGCTGGACCCTGGTATGCTTCAAGACGCGCTGTTGAATTTGGTCCTGAATGCGCGGGATGCCTGTGGTGTATCCGGACAGATCACCATCAGCGCCCATGCCATCGGGACGATCTGGATCGAAATTACCGTTTCAGATACCGGGCCAGGATTTTCGTCTGATGCGCTCGACCAAGCGCTGAACCCGTTTTTTACCACGAAAGGCAGTGACGGGTCAGGGTTGGGGCTGCCAATGGTCTACGATACCGTGAAACTTGCGGGCGGTGACCTGAACCTGCGCAATACGCCGTCCGGTGCATCGGTTGTCTTGCGATTGCCATATCGTCCTGCACCGCCAGCGCAATCCGGACTTGTATTGCTAGTCGAAGATAATGACGATCTGCGCGGGCAATTCCGCGAAACCCTGATCGACCTCGGTTACGCCGTTATCGAGGCGACCTCTGCCGATGAGGCACTGAACCTGATCAACGATATTCAGGATATCGAACTGGTCCTGTCGGATATTCGACTGGAGGGTGCAGGAACGGGTCTCGACATCGCAGAACGACTTGGTCCGGGTTTGTCTTGCATTCTTATGACTTCACTGCCGCCAACCGACCCGTTGCACCGAAAGGCGCTGGCACTGGCCCCCGTGTTGCAAAAACCGTTCAACCATGCGCAATTGGCGGCGCTGATCAGTTGCGAGGCTGCATGATGAACCAGCCATTGGTCACCATACTTGACGATGAGCCTGAAATTCGCCGGATTCTAACGGATACCCTTGAGGACGCAGGATTTCGGACCCAGAGCTTTTCGCGCGCGCGGGAGTTTGAAGCTTCATTGAAGCGGGTCACGCCGGATGTTTGCCTGGTGGATTTATCACTGCCCGATACGGACGGGCTGGCACTGGTGCATCGTTTGGCGCTTGAGCAAGGGGCCTCGGTCATCATTATTTCCGGGCGCGCTCAGGTGCAAGACCGCGTCACTGGTCTTGAGCTTGGTGCGGATGACTATATTACCAAACCTTTTGACCCTGCCGAGGTGGTCGCCCGCATTCGGGCCCGTCTGCGGTCGACCCGACCAGCGATACAAAACTCTGAAGTTGCAGAATTCAACGGATGGACCGCCCATTTCGACCGGTATGTTCTGATTGATGCAAAGGGAATAAATACACCGTTCAGCCACGCCGAAGGTGAAGTGTTGCGCCTGTTTCTTGACAGCCCCAAGCGTTTGATCAGCCGGGCACGCATGCAAGAGATGCTCGGCGGTGGCGCCGGAGACAGTTTTGATCGTGCCATGGATGTCCGGATCTCCCGACTCCGCACCAAGCTTGGCGAAGATCCCAAAAATCCGCGCCTTATCAAAACGATATATGGGGCTGGGTACATCTTCCTTGGTGATGTGAACTGGCGTTGACAGCACATTGGTGGCGATAAATCACTCTCGCAAAGCACGGTCTTTGACCTTATTCACAGGCTGAATCAAATAGGCCCAAACCGTTTGACGACCAGACAAAATGTCCACTTCTGCGACCATTCCGGGTATGATGTCCACCGCGACACCGTCCGCATCCAGAAGTGTATTTGACGTCTTTATTTCCACCACAAACACCTCCTCTTCATTGCGCTCTGATCGTGAAATCGTATCGGCACCTATGCGGGTGATCTCACCGTCCAGACTGCCGTATCTGGAAAAGTCATATGCCGTGATCTTGACCTTGACCGGCTGACCTGCATGCAAAAAGGCAATATCCTTCGGGCGGACATAGGCTTCGACCAGCAACGTGTCGTCAAGAGGAACAATTTCAATCAGTTCTTCTCCACCTCGCGCCAATCCTCCAAGCGTTGAGCGGTGGACCCGGTTCACGATTCCTCGAACCGGCGCGCGAATTTGCGCCCGAGCTGCGCGGTCCCGCAATGCGGGCAATGTCGGTTGCAATGTGGCAATCTCCGCCGTCACCAATGCCAGATCGGTCAAAGCCGCGCTTCGAAACCGGCTGCGAACAGCATCCTTGCGATCCTCGATTTCCTCCAGACCGGTTTCAAGCCTACGGACAACAGCTTCGGCTCTGACTTTTCGACCCTGCCACTCGGCCTCGCTGCGGCGGAGCGCCAGCAAGGTGGTTGCAGGCTCCATGCGTTGCTTCACCAAAGGGGCCATCATCGCGCGTTCCTCGGCCAGAACTTTTAGTGTTTCGACGGCAGTTACTTTGTCCACCAATCCTTCTTCATATTCCTGTTGCCTTTGCAGTCTCTGCCTGTCGAAAATCGCGATTTCGGCATCCAGTTCCGCGCGCCTTCCCTGGTAAAGTGCAGTTTCGGACCGAACCACATCCGGCGCATGAAGCAAAAGATCGGGTTCGAAATCCAACGGTTGACCGTCAATTTCGGCACTCAACCGTTGAGCACGCGCGCGCAGCCCAAATGCACGTTGCTGCTCCTGACCCAACTCACTGTCGATTTGGGCTGAATCCAGTTCCATCAGCAACGCACCTGCCGCCACAACCTCGCCTTCGCGCACATGCAAACCCTGGATCACACCCGATTCCGTTGCTTCGATGATCTGGATATCGCGTGACGGGACAATTCGACCGTCCACGCGTACGACCTTGTCCAATTCAGTGAATTTCGCCCAAATGACTGCCGAAACAAGGCACCCAATTATCACGACAAGCAGCAACGACGCCCTTAGTGGCGAGCGACCTCGCATCTCTCGTGCCAGACTGTCGAGATCAGGATGCCGCGACATTCAGGTGCCTCCCCGGTTTGCGAATATGTTGTGTGAGGATACTCTTGGGCCCGTCTGCACCAACTTTGCCATCTTCGATGACGATTATTCTGTCTACCAACTCCAGCAGGCTGGTGCGGTGCGTCACAACTACCATCGTTGTTCCGACTGAAGCCGCCTTTAGCCGCGCGATGATCTCAGCCTCGTTTTTGACATCCATGGCGCTTGTCGGTTCATCCAGCAAAAGAACCGGCGGTTTGCCGATGAGTGCCCGCGCCAGTGCAATCGCCTGCTGCTGCCCCCCGGAAAGACCTTCGCCGCGTTCGGCCAATTGCATGTCGTACCCGCTGGGATGGCGGGAAACAAAATCCTCAACACCCGATATTTGACCCGCCCGTATCAGGTCCTCATCCCGAGGCCGGACAGCACCACTGTTGATATTCTGCCGGATCGAGCCGCTGAACAGCCAAATATCCTGCAAAACCGTACCTATGTTGCGCCGCAAATCGCGTGGATCGATCTGTCGGATGTCGAGCCCATCCATCATCACCGACCCGACCCGCGGTTGATACAATCCGAGCATGAGGCGAGCGATTGTGCTTTTCCCGGATCCTATCTGCCCAAGGATCGCAACTTTTTCTCCGGGCTCTATCGTAAAGCTCAGCCCTTTCAACGCATCTTCTGACTGATCTGGATAGCGAAAATGCACATTGTTGAACGAAATGCAGCCATTCAGGTGCGTACGCTTGATCCAGTTGCGCCCACTCGGGCGTTCACTTTCGGCTTGCATTAATCGGTTTAGACTTCGGTAGGCGCTGCGCGCCTGATTGGTTCGGGTCAGAGTTTGGGACAATTGCCCCAACGGTGCCAAGGCTCGGCCCGTCAGCATGACTGCTGCAACCAGCGCGCCCATACTGGTCTCACCATTGGAAATCAGAAAAACCCCATAGAACACCACGAGAACTTGCGTGGTTTGCTGGGTAAATCCCGTGAAATTCAAGGCGAATTGCGATATTGCGCGACTGCGGCGACCATGTGACGAATGCCGATCCATCGCATCGCTCCAGCGATTTCGCATCTGCGCGCCTGCCGCAGTGGTTTTGATTGTCTCCAGACCTGTTACGGTTTCCACAAGCACAGACTGTTTGGATATCCCATCCTGCATGCTTTGTTCCGCCAGTTTTGACAGCATGGGTTGGATCGCAAGACCTGCCAAAAAAACGACAGGCACTGCAAGCGCCGGAATCCAAGCCAGAGGCCCGCCAATCAGGTAGATGGCACAGATGAATATCGCGATGAATGGTAAATCAACGACGGCAACCAATGTGGCCGAGGTAAAGAACTCCCGTAGCGTTTCGAACTCTCGCACTGTGCTGGCCGTTGCCCCGGCTGACCCGACCCGCGATTTCAATCTAATATTCAAGAGCTGATCAAAGACGCGACGACCGACGAATAGATCTGCATTGCGACCGGCCCGATCGATGAACCCCGCCCTGAGAAGCTTCAGTACAAAATCAAAGATCAGAGCCAAGCCCACGCCGATAGTCAACGCAGCAAGGGACTCGGTCGCCTCGTTTGGAAGGACGCGATCATACACGATCATGATAAAGACTGAAGTGGACAATCCCAGCAGGTTAGCCAACGCGGCAGCTAAGACAATCTGGACATATGACCACCGGTTTGCGGCAAGTGCTGACCACAGCCAATGGCCACCGATATCAGACGCTGTCGGATCTACATTCGCGCACACCTCTCGTCGAAAGAGAATTGCATGTCCGGCATATTCCTTTTCCAACTTGCTTTCCGGCACTTCTCCGATCCCGTCGCCAAGCGACGGGTCGAAGATCCGCACATGGCCCTTGGGGGAACGCCCATGGTATACAACGGCCCGATCACCGTCGAGAAGTAGGATTGCCGGGGTAAGCGTTGCGTCAAAGGTCTTTAACTTACGTGCGCCAAATGCGGTCAGCATGTTCTTGCGACGGGCAACCATGACAACATCCGGTATTGTCAAATTGTTGGCGTCCCCTGATTGTGCGTCGTAAATGTCGGCCAAACTCATCTGCCGCCCCAAAGTCTCGGCAACATTCAGCAAACACCTTTCCAACGCGGTCAGTGGCAAGGCGGCATCCATCATCGCGAACCCTCCCATGTGTTCAGAGAGAGGTCGAACAGGTCCAGGATATCCCCGGTTAGTGCAAGGGCTGCGTAATTGGTCAAAAAGAATTCTTGCTCAGCCAGAATTAGAACCTCCTGCGCGTTTACATAGTCGCGCTGAGTGTCAAGGATTTCGATGAGGCTCCGACGTCCGATCGAAAACTGAGCACGCGCGGCAGAAACGCTTTCGGCGTTGGCCTGAACCGCAAGACGCGCTTGTTGCAGGCGGTCTGCACCCGCCTTCTGGTCGGATCGAATAAAACCAAGTTCTCGTCGAATTTCCCGAACCAGCGCGTCCCGGTCTGCTGTTGCTTGCTGGACCCGGGCACTGGCAGCAGCGATGGATGCTCGGCGTTGTCCCGTGCTGTCCAATTCGTAGTTCACGACCAAATCGACCCCAAAATCTGAGTCGTCGAAATCCTCCTGAACCGCAAAAGCGGATGCGCGAACCTCGGGCTTTCTGCGCGCTTGGGCCGCCGCATATTCGGCGCGGGCCGCTACCAATGCGGCGTCGGCCCGTCTGACTTGCGGGCTATCCAAAACGATCTGCATATCGCTGCGTTGCAATGCCGGCGCGGCGATCACCGCTGACAATGCGTCAGGTCGTAGTCCAAAAACCTCCTGATAACGGGCCTCAGACCGATCCAGGCGCGCTTGGGCATCCGCGAGCCGTGTTCTGGCATCCGCCGTCCTTGACCGGGCAGTCAGCGCATCTGCGTTCGACCCGGCCCCGCTGGCCACACGGTCGAAAATCTGGGTTTGCAATTCAACATGTTCAGCCACGTTGCGCCGGGCCACTTCCAACAGAGCCCTTTGATCCAGAACCACCTTGTACGCCTCGACAGCGGCCATGGTCGTCGCCGAAACAGACTGTAGTTGACTGCCGCGGCTTTCGAAAACGCGCGCGCGCGCCGCTGCCAGATCGCCAGAGGCAACGCCACCATCATACACCAGCTGAGATACGCGCAGATAGGGCGACACTTCGCCAAAGTTCGTGCGCGCCGGTTCGCTTCGGGTATTTAACCCGAGAGAAACCTGTGGCAGGAACGCCCCTCTCGCCACGTCTTGATCCGCCTGCGCGATTTGCATTTGTGTTTTCGATTGGGCCAGCGCCGGGTTATTCCGAACGGCCGCTTGCACGCGCTTTCCAAAATTGCTGCGGGTCAGAGCACTTGAAGGTTGAATGGCCTTTGAGCCCAAGGTTCCACTTTCAAACGAGACCTCGACAGGAAGCAAGTCTGGTGTCTTGGTACAGGCGATTAGGCCAAGGCCTGACATCAGCAACGCAACGAATGGCTTAAAGGGTTCACAAGCACGCATGAAGACCCCCACTTGGCTGAACGGTTGCGTCCACGTCTTCCGCCATAGCGGTCAGGAAACTGCTCAACTTTTTCTTATGTCTCTTCGCAATTTTTGCTCCGCCTGTTTGTAGCTGATAAAGCCACGCAAAATGCGCGCACGAGACTTGATGTGCATGGATCAAGCGCAATGCGCCATTGGCGGCCAATGTTGTCAATTGACTCGTGCTGAGGGTTTGGAAGCGCGCCTTTTTCACTTGAAACGAGCTCGGGATGGCAGGCCAAGGATCGTCTGACGCCATCGGCTCAAGCAGATCCATATCAGCCATGACCTCGCAAAGTTCTCTTGTTTGCGCCAGCGCAGCCGATCGCGCTTTGATAAATGTACAAACTTCCTGTAGTTTTTGATCCAATCGACCTGTTTCGTCAAAAAAACGAAATCCTCCAGGGCCGTCACTGACCAACCCGGATGCCTCGTTTACCAGTAACGAAAAGTGTCCGTCTGGCTCCCTTTTAACTTCCGGCGATGGAACGTAGCAGAACGGAAAACACCTGAACTCGGATGGGACATAACCTGCCCGCCAGCTGCCATCGGTCCCGACAAACGGATTTTCTTGTTCTGTAAACAGACTGAATACAGCGACTGGTTGGATGCCTTCGGCATCTTGGAAAACAATCGGAAAAGCTGCTGCTGTTCGCTGGACCTCGGTTGCAACAACAGTGCACCGTGTAACATGTCGTGCAAAGTCGTACGAAGTGAATGGATGCCAAAACTTGTGTTCGTGGCGGTCGCGACTGACGGGGAATAGGCCCTTCTGTGCCATCTGATAAACCTTGTTACAAATGGGCGTGCGGAACGGGCCGCAACGCGCAATGGTATTGGGAGATCAGGCTGTTGCGCCTGTCGGATCGCTGATCAGAATGTTGTCAGCCCTCAGATCATTGAGGTCAGACAGATCATCGAATTGCGCCATTTTCTGAACCGAGGCTACATTTGGTGCCGAGTAATCGACCTTAACCAACACACTGTCAGCGCCGTCTGTAGCTAAAAGATACAGTTCGTCGCCGGACTGCGCCCCTGTCAGGGCACCAGCTGCGGTCGCAATTGCGTTTTCACCAAGATCCGACAGTACAGAGCTCAACGCGACAAACCCCGTATCAGCGCCCAGTGTGCCGCCCGAAGATAAAACCTCGATGTCGGTGCCATGGCCCCTTAACGCGCTGGTATTAAGCCCCTCAAAAACAAGGGCGTCTGAAAAATTCGCTGCCTGTCCCAAGTTAAACCCGGTTATTGTGTCGAAACCATTGGCGGCTGCGTCCGCTTCGATAACCACGACATCCCGCCCTGCGCCCGAGACATCAATAGCATCATCGCCACCACCACCGCGCAGAACATCGTCAACGTTGCTTCCAGTCAGGGTATCTGCGCCGGTTGTACCCAGATGAAATTTGCTTGGCCCACCATCGGCCGTCTTGATCGACAAGGTAATTGGCTGACCAGGTGTTTGGATGGTCATGGAAAAGGTCACGACCGGTTGAGACAAGTCACCATAACTGGTCGCTGCGCCGCCGAACTTGATCGTGTCGGGACCCGTTTGGTTGGTGAGGAACAGATCAAAATCAGAGTTTTCAACCTCGGATCCGCTGTCAAAAGTGACGATGGAAGGGTCAAAACCCAATTCGGCATCAAACGCCAGTCCGCTGGAGATATCGCGCCCGGAATCGGCGTAAACCTCAAAAGTGATCGTTGATCCGCTGCGTCCGGCCTCGACAATGACATAGGCGGATTGGGTGTGGGCAAAAACCTGTTCGCCAGCGGGTGCGGGATCGGGCCCGCCGGAAACCGTCGCCTGAACGGTAAAGTCCAGTGCATCTCCGGCGGCAGAGCTTGCGAAAGCAGTGTTTGGAACTAGAAGGCTCCAGCCACCATCCGAACCGACATTTGCGTTTCCGACCGAAGAGCCATTCAAAAGAATATCGACAACCTGACCGGATGATAGGCCACTGGAACTGCCCGAAACCGTTATTCCACTGCTTTGAGCATTTTGCAGATCGACCGAACTGTTCATTCCGATTGGGCTTATTTGCAGAACCGGAGTGAAATCCGTGGTAAAAGTCGTCGTTGCGTTCGATGACATGTTGCCCGCGTCATCCTCGACCGACGCTGAGATCGTAAATTGGGTGGCATCAGCCAAGACGGCCAAATCTGAGGTAGGGATGGTCGCTGACCATGTGCCGCTTGAAACTACGGCCGAATAGTTCAATCCATTCAAACTGACGGTCACGGATTGACCATCCTCGGCCGTCGTCGCGCCAGACACGCTCAGATCAACGCCCCTTTCGACAATATCAAGGACGGAACCGATCGACAAAGGGTTCAAAGCAACAGTTGGAGGTGTAAAGTCAGTCTGAAAACCTGCTGTGGAACTGGTGTTGTTTCCTGCCGTATCAGAAACTGCGGCGACAACGCTGTAGGTTTCTCCATCCGCTAATGCACTCAGCGCCGACGCCGTCGCGGTATAAGACCAGCTTCCCCCTGACACTGTTGTGGTGCCGGAAACATCAATCGTGCCATCCGGCCTTTCGATCTGGACGGACACCACTGTTCCATCTGAGCCGTCGGATGATCCTGCGATCACAAGATCTGTGGCCTGCTCTGAGGCGTTCATGACCGCCCCGTCTGACAAAGATGAAATCGTCAAACTCGGCGCTGTGAAATCCGTGGTAAAACTGCCCGAGGCTTGGACCGCCGGATTGCCCGCCGCATCGGTAACATCAGCCAGAACGGAAATGTTTGCGCCATCTGAAAGCGCGCTGAGTGCCGATGCCGGGACGGTCACATTCCATGATCCGCCAACGGCAGAAGTGGAATACATCTGACCATTCATGGATACCGTCACCGTTTGACCGTCTTCCGCCGAAGTCGAGCCTGTGATTGTGAAATCTCCGGCTTGTTCGACCGCATTCATGATGCTGCCCGTCGAGAAACCATCGATACTCAGGCTGGGGGCCGATGCGTCTTTGGAGAAGTTTATACTGCTTTGGGGTGCGGCAAGCCCGTCGGAGTCCGTGACATCCGCAGTCAAAGCGAAACTGCCTCCGTCCGTCAGACCGGCAAGATCAACTGCCGGGATCGAAATGGACCAATTGCCTCCTGACACCGCACCTGTGTAAGTTTTTCCATCCAGGGACAGCGTTACAATTTGGCCGTCCGATACATTGCCCGTGGTGCCCGTGACACTCAGGTCTGACCCTGCTTCGGCAGCGTTTAACACTGCGCCCACGCTGAGAGGCGCGATCGCGACAGAAGGGCCCGTCAGATCGACAGGAACGGAGACGTTGACAGAATTGGCAGGATTACCTGCCGCATCGCTGACGGAGACACTGAAAGCAGCAGGCGATCCTGTGGTTAACCCCGACAGATCAGCGTTTGGGATCGTGACGGACCAAGCACCGCCAGATGCCGCGCCCGTGTATGTCTGGCCCCCGAACCAAAGCGACACGACCTGACCGTCTTCGGCGGTCGTTGTCCCTGTAACAACCAGATCGCCGGTGGTATCCACAAGGTCAATCGAGCCTCCTGCGACTGGGTCCAGCGTCAGCAACGGCGCGTCAAAGTCAGTCTGGAAGCTGGCCGTAGCCTGAGCCGCCGGATTTCCAGCCCGGTCCGACACATCTGCGGTCACCGCGATTACCGAACCGTCCGAAAGAGTTGCGAGATCCGAGGCGGGAACATCTACAAACCAAGCCCCGTTCAAAGCGATGCCAGTATAGGTCTGCCCGTCAACAGAGACCGAAACGGTCTGCCCGCTTTCGGCAGAAGTCGTGCCCGATACCCGCAAATCGGTACCTTGCTCGATAGCGTTAATAACAGCGCCCGCTGAAAAGGTCGTTACAGCGATATCCGGCGGAATCGTATCGACAAAGAACTCTTTCACCGACGACGCGAGCTCGAGCCCGCCTGAGTCATAGCTTTTGACAATAACAGACTCCGTGCCTTGCGGCAGCCCCGCTGCCTCGACCTCTGTCAGAGACACATTCCAACTGCCATCTGGCGCAGGCGTTACGGTTTTTGTTACCGACCCGATTGTCACGTCGAGCGTAGCGGCACCGTCGGGTGCCGTGGTGTTTGTGCTGGTATTGCTCAGAGCGCCAGCTTGCAGATCCGCAAGATTCAGACTTGGAGGGCGCGGCGCAGTGGGCGCGCTTTCCGTTTTCTCATCGTCATCGTTGTCGCTGCCGCCGCCTCCGCCGCCACCTCCGGCAGCGGCCGCGCCAGCGAGGCCAAGCCCGCCCAAGGCCAGCCCGACGCCGCTAATGCCGCTGGCCGCGGCTGTGGCGGCACCCGCTTCGGCCACGGCGCTCAGCTCAGCGATTTCCAACGCCGAGGCTTCCGCGATCATCACTGTCCCGTTGTCCAGTATCTGAACATTTTCCGCCGCAACTCGCAGCGTTCTGCCATCGGTCATAACCAATTGCACATCGCCATTCGGAAGAACCTTTGCTGACTGGACACCGGGAATGGCTTCTGCAAACTGAAATTCGGCCAGCTCAGCGTCGGTCGCTTGAGCCAATGCAGGCAGGGCCAAAAGAGTCGACCCCAGACCGCCCAGCACACCACGGCCCGAAGCGCGCTTTAGCTTGGCGTCTATCCATTTTTTAACCCGGCGCGCCTTGGTGCCATCCATTGGTGTAACGTTATTTGAAACGGTTTCTTTGGTCATCGTGCCCTCGCGTCGGATAACCCTACAAAGCCAAGCAGCAGATCACTCCGTAAGAGGAACTTTGTTTGTTTTGCCAACTGGTACTTCATAGGTTCGAACCAGAAAAATTGAGTTAATCTGAAACTGAACTCCCTGTTTTCACCACATTTCCGCTCGGGTTTCGGGCGGAGCATCTGATCATCTGCCTCTGGGTGCCAAGGTTGGCGTGGGGTGATGACACATGATGCTTCAGGTCGAAAGAGTGGTCGCAACGGGGACCGCAGCGCTCGATTCAGGTATCGGCGATACGGCTTTAAAAACGTTTAACGGCGACACCTATCTTTACAGCGTCACCGGAAAAGGCGGCGGGATCGTGTCGTGGCGGCTCGTCGATGGTGCTGCACCGCAAATAGAAGATCAGCAGTATTTCGACGTCTCGATTGCTCCGTATGTTGGACGCATCGGCATGCCAGTTACGCTCGCAGGCAAGGACAAGCTGATTCTCGACGTCAGCACTGCGACAGGGCTGGTCGGATATGATCTGAACCCGGACGGTACGCTGGGTGCGTTGGTGGAAACAGACAGCCTTACATCAGGCGGAAGCATAACCGGCGCCGTCCAGCTTTCGGTTGGAGGGACCGGCCTGCTGACACTGGCACATCAAGCGACCGGTCAGATTGGATCTTATTGGATTAACAGCGACAGCTCGTTGACACCCGCAGATGTTTTGGCCGGGCACGCAGACAGCCTGAAGTCACTGCAAGTCGGTAGCCAAAGTTTTGTGGTTGCCTCCGACTCGGCCAGCAGCACCATTCGCGCCTATTCAGTAAACCAGAGCACGGGCGCGTTGGGTCAGATCGATGACCAGAATGCCATTCAGATGCTGGGTATCAACGCGCCGACCTCCATCGAGGTCACGCAGGCCTATGGGCAATCCTGGGTCGTGGTGGCTGGCTCCGTATCCAATTCGCTGAGTGTCATGAGGCTCGATGCCACCGGGCAGCTCATTCCAACCGATCATGCGCTTGATACGTTGCACACTCGGTTCGCCTCGGTGCAAGACTTATCGGTTGTCAAAGTCAACGGGCATGTATTTGTGCTGGCCGGAGGCGGGGATGACGGGATCACCTTGTTTACGTTGACCCCTGACGGGCAATTGATCCACCGGGACAGTATCGCAGACACTCTGGCAAGCGGCTTGCAAAACGTTGAAAGCCTGACTGTGGCTCATATCGGCGAAGAGTTGCAGATTTTCGTGGCCTCGCAAGAGGATGCTGGGCTGACGCAACTGAGCGTATCGGTTGCGAATTTGGGCATAGTAACCGAAGGCTATGGACTTGTATCGGGAAGCGCCGGAGATGATCTGCTCAGCGGAGGGCTCCTGGATTCGACACTGATCGGCGGTGGCGGGGATGATATTCTGATCACAGGCACCAGCGCCACAACTATGACCGGCGGGGCAGGGGCAGACATCTTTGTCATCCGGCAAGACAGTGGACGGACCACGATCACGGACTTCCAGGCAGGTCAGGACCAGTTGGACCTGACCAACTATGCCTTCCTTCGATCTCCGGCGCAGTTGAGCTTTACTTCAACATCCCAGGGCGCACAAATCCAGTATCAGGGAGAGGATATTGAGCTTGTATCGGCATCCGGCGGACCCTTGACCAGCACTGACGTCTTCGGGTCCGGATTCACGGGCGCAGACCACATTCCCACAACCCTGAACAGCGGGCCGGACAATAACGCCGCCCCGGGAGTGCTCGGGCATGTCACGATTGACTCCCGGGCACCAAATGACAGCCTGCGCGGAGCCGAGGTTCAGTTCACCCCTGCTGGCGGCAATATGATCACCGCCCAAGCCAACGCTATGGGACAGTTCGATCTGGGTCTTCCCGATGGCACATTTGCCGGCCAACTGGATATTCTCAAATCTTATTCGACAGCAAGCAACGAAATCACCGCACTCGACGCTTTGCAGGTCCTGCGCATGGCGGTTGGTCTTGACCCGACATGGGGCCCCGCAGCCCCGGAGAACTGGATTGCGGCGGACATAACCCGAGACGGAACCGTCACTGCGTTGGATGCACTTGCGGTGCTTCAGGTGGCCGTTGGCCTCCCCACGCCCAATGAGGCGGGTTGGGTCTTTCTGGATGCCAATACGGACCTTTCGGGGATATCCAGATCTGCGGTGAACTACCAGACTGGCGCGCCAGTTACGGTTGTCGATGATGTATTTACCGCTGATATGACATCCATTCTGTTGGGAAATCTGGAAGCGGTTTGAACCAGGACAACCCTATTCACGAAACGCACGATAGAAATAATCCGAAAGCGGTTTGATCAGATAAGACAACGGAGTGCGCTTGTCGGTCTTGATCATGGTTTCAACCGGCATACCGGGCAATAGGGCCTGGCCGTTCAATCTCTCGATCTGACCTTCGTCAGGAACCACTTCGGCGCGATAGAAGGTGAAACCCGTTGCCTCATCAGTGAAGGTGTCAGCCGACACGTTCATGACGCGGCCCTCAAGCTCGGGTGTTTCGCGTTGATTGAACGCGGTGAACCGCAGCGCGACCTCTTGCCCTTGATGCAATTGGTCCACATGCACCGCGTCCACACGTGCAGCCACAAGCAGTGGTGTATCCTGCGGCACAATATACATCATGGGCTCGCCTGGCTGAACAACCGACTGAATGGCAAAGACCTGACTGTCATAGACCGATCCGGTGACCGGAGAGCGAATGTCCAAACGTGACAATCTTTCTTTCAGGGACAGCCGACGCTCGGAAAGCTCCGCCACGCGGGCTTCAACCTCTCTCAGCTCGGTAATCGCTTCTTCCCGGCGTGTGGCCTGCAATTCAACAATCTGTATCTCGGTGGATGCGATTTCACCGGCCAACCGAGCAACGGCAGATTCCAGACGTCCAATTTCACCCGTTAAATTTGCCTCTTCGCGCAGTAGGGCGGAAACCCGACTGGCCTGAGTCAACCCCCTTTGCAACAGGTCCTGCTGGTCCTTCAACTCGTCTTGGATCAGCTCTACCTGAGTACGTAAAGATATCAGTTGAGCGTTGGTGCCATCGATTTCATTCTCAATCTGTACCTTTTGCCTGCCCAACTGCTCGATCTGTTGAGTCAGCGTTTCCAGCCGTGCCCCGAACAGGCGTTGTTGGCCGGCCAATAGCTCTGCATCGATAAGCTCAGCATTCTGCAGTTCGTTCAACCGGGCCGACAACTCTGACGCATCGGCCCCGTCCCGCTCTGCCTCAAGCCGGGTTTTTCGGGCCAGCAACTCGAACAATTGCGCTTCGACGATCGTTTTTTCCGAGGCCAAGAACGTGTCATCCAGCCTGAGCAGCAATTCGCCCTGCATGATCACGTCCCCGTCTCTGACGAAAATCTCACCGACCACGCCACCGTCGGGGTGTTCGACGACCTGACGATTGCTCTGCACTTCGACAACGCCGGGCGAGATGATCGCACCCGAAAGCTCGGTCACGATGCTCCAGACACCCAGTCCCAGAACGAGCACGACCAAAGCCAACAGACCAACCGTGGCCGGGAATGTTATGCTCCAAACGGGTTTTTCAAATTTATCGGCCATCACTCGCCCACCTTGTTCAGGTGCCGTTTGATCAGATTTGCATTCTGCACCATCGTGTTCAGCACTTCATCCCGCGGGCCCGATTTAACGATTTGGCCCTTTTCTACAACAGCCAGATCGTCACATTCGGAAATCGCCTGCGGTCTGTGGGTCATTATGATCGCGGATTTTCCCGCCAGTTTAAGGGTTCGAACCGCCGTGTTCAGCGCCATTGTCCCATCGGCATCCAGGGCCGAATTCGGTTCATCGAGGATCAGCAGAACCGGGTCGCCATATAGTGCGCGTGCCAGCGCAATCCTTTGCTTTTGACCACCGGACAACTGGCTGTCATTGCCTTCCAAAAACGTGTCATAGCCCTTCTCCAGCCCCAGAATCAGGTCGTGGGCATTCGCCATTTTGGCGGCGGCAACGACGGCATCGGCATCAGGTGTCTCGGACATACGCGCAATATTCTCGGCAACCGTGCCATTAAACAAAGTCACCTGTTGGGGCAGGTATCCTATGTGACTTCCCAAATCATCCGGGTCGTATTGGTCCAGCGTGGCACCGCCCAATCGGATTTCGCCTGCCGCTGGCGGCCAGAGACCCAGCAGGGCTTTGGCCAGCGTCGTCTTACCGGAGCCGCTTTTCCCAATAACACCCAGGGCTTTGCCTGGTTGCAACTGGAGCGCTGCGTTGCTGAGGGTGGGGGAGTCCGCACCTGGGGGGACCACCGTCAGTCCTTTGGCGATCAGTTCTGCCTTGGGTGTCGGAAGTTTGGTGCGTTTCACCTCGGGCGGCGTTTCGTCCAGGAACTTGTTCAGGCTGATCCACGAGGTGCGCGCACGTTCGATCAAGGCCCATTGCCCAACTGCCATTTCCACCGGAGCCAGGGCGCGACCCAACAAAATAGAACCGGCAATCATGGCGCCGGGAGTCATTTCGTTGCGCAGCACCAACCATGCGCCTAGCGCCAGCATCGCGGATTGCAGGAACAGCCGCAGTGACTTGGTCAGCGACGAGAAACTGCCCGTCCAATCATTGGCCGCAATGGTCTGAGACAGCGCCTCGGATCGCTGTTTCAACCAGCGTTTTGACACATCCGCCTGCATCCCTTGCGAGCGCACGACCTCGGCCGCTTGACGGGCATGTTCCGAAAATCCGTTTGCGCGCGCAGTCGCACGCTGTGCCTCGGCAACTTTCTGACGCGTCAGGGATTGGTTCACTACGGCTATGACGATCAGAATCGCACCGCCTGCAACGGATAACCATCCCAGCAAGGGGTGGAACAGAAAAATCGCGGCCAGGAACACCGGTGTCCATGGAATATCCATTACCGCCAACAAAACCGGCGAAGAGCACAATGTCCGAATGGACTCCAGATCGCGCAAGGCCGTTGCGGGGGCGGATCGAATTTGCGGGATCAAAGCTCGGCGCATCGTGCCCTCAAAAACACGTTCATCCAGCGATGACTGAAATTGTGCCCCGAACCGCGCAACGATCCGCCCGCGCGCATAATCCAGCATAGCCATCAGTGCATATAGCAGCGCGACCAGCAAAAACAGGGCTGACAGGGTTTCGACCGAGCGTGAGGACAAGACCCGATCATAAACCTGAAGCATGAACAGCGGGCCTGTCAGCATCAGCAGGTTTACAAATATGCTGAACAGAAACGCCAGCGCCAGAAATCTGTTGCCCTGCTTGCGCACCTTCTGCAGCTCATGCTGCGGCGACACCGGTGGTCGGTTGATATTGCTCACGCGGTTTTGTCCTCAATCGCTTCCAGGAAGCACCCATCATTATCCAGCCTTCATCCCCGGAAGGCAGGTTTTTTTGCACTATATCTTTGCGCATCACCCTGAACAACGGGCGTGTCAAAATCGTTAAGCGCGATTTGGCCTGTTTCGGGTTCTCAGCATCCTTGTGTCAGCAAGAAGGTGCCAACGCGCACCTTTTGACGCCACGTTAGACGTTCAAGACCTAGATGGCCTGTTGGGAATCTGGCTGATCAGGCCCGAAGCAACTCAAAACCAGGGTCATAGGGTGAAGGCGCGATGACCTGAGCCTCAACTCTCTCGCCGCACATATCCACTGACAAAACCGACCCCTCGCTTGCAAATTCTGGCTGAACAAATGCATAGGCCAGGTTCTTCTCTACCCTGTACCCCCACGCGCCCGAGGTGACTGTCCCCACAACGCTGTTACCGACCATAACTGAAGCTCCGGCATGGGTTGGGGCATGTATCGCGGAAACATTCAATGTGATCAAGTGTTTGCGCGCCCTTTCCTTTTGGCGCGCAATCAGCGCATCGCGTCCGACGAATGGCCCTTTTTCTATTTTGACAAACCGCTCCAACCCGGTTTCAAAAGGGTCATACTCTGTAAGCAGATCGGATTTCCAATGCAGAAACCCTTTCTCCATGCGCATCGATTCCACTGCCCGCGCTCCAAATAAACGCATGCCAAACGATTCGCCTGCGGCGCGCAGGGCCAGATAGGCAGCATAGAGCGATGCGTTTGGAACGTGGATCTCATAAGCCAATTCGCCAGAAAAACTGACACTCATGACCGTGGCGGGTGCCTGACCGATGAAGCATGACCGCACCGATAGCCATGGAAAGGCCGCGCTGGACCAATCTGCACGGGAACATTCTGACAAAACCTGCCGCGAACGGGGTCCGGCCAGAACGAGAATCGTCTGATCATTGGTCAGACTTCGGATCTGCACATCTTCGGACGGAGAAAGGTTGCGGCACAGCCAGTCCATGTCATGGCTTTCGGCTGCCGCAGCCGAGCCGTACCAAACCCGGACTGGTCCCCGATCAGATGCCGGCAGATTGGCAACTGTTGCCTCGCCCTTGACCATGCCTTGTTCATTAAGCAGGTATCCCAGCCCCACGCGACCGTCGCGGCGGTTAACAGCCCCGCAAAACACGCGGTCCAGAAAGGTATGCCGATCGCTGCCGGTTATTTCAAAACGGTTGAACCCGTTTACCTCGCATAAACCGACGTTTTCCTGAACATTGCGCACTTCGGTCCCCACAACCTCAAACGCTTCATCAAAATCAAATGTCAGGGAGGGATGAAAATCCGGGGCAGGCTTGATATAATCGACACGTTCCCATCCATTTACAACGGTGAATTCGGCACCTTCTGCCGCAAGCGCCGGGGTGAGAGGTGTGGTCTTGGCCGGTCGTCCGGCGGGTCTGTGCTCGTGAGGAAAGTGAAAGCGGAACTCGTTCTGATAGTCTTCGATGGCCTTCAGCGCTGTCAGCTCTACATTGGCATGTCCGGTGAATCTGCGCGGGTCCAGGCACCAGGTGTCATAACATGCTTCGCCATGAACGATCTGCTGTGCCAACAGCCAGCCATGACCACCCCCTTCGCCGATGCCCGCGCGCAGACCAATAATGCAAAAGGCATTTCGTTTGCCCGGAATCGGTCCGACCAACGGCGCACCGTCGATCGTGTATGTAATCGGTCCGTTCACAACCCGTTTGATCCCGACCTCTGTCAACGCGGGCATGCGTTGAAACGCACCCTCCAAAACATCCATGACGCGGTCGAGGTCGTCCGGGCACAGATCGTTCGAGAAATCGGGGCTGATCCCCTCCATTCCCCATGTTTTGCAGTCCTGCTCGTAAAACCCGACCAAAAGCCCGTTTTTTTCCTGTCGGGAATAGAAATCGGAAATCGGGCATCGCAACAGCGGCATTCTGTGCGCGGCATCAATAATTGCCTGGATATCTTCGGTTACAAAATACTGATGTTCCATGGACGCAACGGGATGATGCACGCCCATCATCGCGCCGACTTCGTTTACCCGATATCCGCAGGCATTGACGACAAAATCCGCATCTATCGTGCCTTTGTCCGTCTCAATGGTCCACGTGTCATCCTTGTGCTGTGTCAGACCGGTGACCGCAGTGTGCCGATAAACCTCTGCCCCTGCCTTGCGCGCATGATAAGCCAGCGCCTGACACAGCTGAGCCGGATCGATATCGCCATCTTCGCTGTCCCAAAGTCCCCCGACGAGGTTCTCGGTTGAAATCAGCGGATGGCGACGGGCGCATTCCGCGGCATCAATGACCTCGAATTCTACGCCCATGCCTCGGGCCATCGAGGAAAAATGCCGATATCCCTGCATTTGCTCTTGGGTGTTGGCCAGACGAATGCCGCCATCCCCGTGATGGTATCCGACCGGATATTCGGGATCGTCCCGCAACTTCTTATACAGCTTGATTGAGTGAGATTTCAGCCCAACCATGGTCTGGTTCATGCCGAAATTCGTCACCTGTGCAGCTGAATGCCAAGTTGTGCCCGAAGTCAGTTCATCCCGCTCAATTAACACGACATCCGACCATCCTTCCTGTGTCAGATGGTAAAGCGTAGAACATCCGGCGATGCCGCCTCCGATGACGGCAACCTTGGTGCGTGATTTCATTTCCGTGCCCCTCTCGACATTCGTGCGGCGTATTCAACTGACCTTGGTCAGTTTTGCACGGGCAAGAGAGTCGCGCGACACAATATTTGTCTTTAACTGAACAGACTTGGCAGGTTTTTGCTGCTCGATCCTGTTGACCAGAGCTTGCGCAGCCTTACGCCCCATTTCGCGATGCGGCACATGCACGGTAGTCAGTCCGGGTCGCACGATGCGCGCCAGTTCAATGTCGTCAAACCCGGTAACGGAGACGTCCTGAGGCACGCGGATGCCCATCTCGTCCGCCTGCCGCACGGCCCCGGCGGCCAAAACGTCATTGCCGCACATCACCGCTGTCGGTGAGGTCTTCGCCGTCATCAAACGCCTGAATGCTTCGGCTCCGGCCTCGATTTCATAAGGCATTTCCAGGATTGCCAAGGCATTGGAGGGCAAACCATTCAAGCGCGCGGCGTCCCTGATACCCTCGATCCTAAGGCGTGCCCGATCATTCCCCTTGGTAATGCCCGAAATGACACCAATCCTGGTATGCCCCAGCCGGATCACCCGCTCCGCCAGCGCCTGCATCGCTTTTCTGTTGTCAAATCCGATGGAAGGCACAGGTTCACCCGGTTGGAACGACCAGGCTACAACAACCGGGACTTTTTGACGGTCCAGATAAGCATACAAATCGTCGTCACGATCATGCCCGATCAGCAAAAGACCGTCGGCCCCACGCGCCACAAGCTTGCGTATCTGCTCCTCCTCGATCGTGGGTTTGTAAGCCGAGGACGATACCAACAAGGTATATCCATGCAGGTAGAGCTCTTCCTGGAACGCCTGCAATCCTCTTGCAAAGATTGCGTTTTCCATCGTTGGAATTATCGCGCCAATCGTAAAAGAGCGTTTTGCTGCCATGACGCGAGCTGCGAAATTTGGTGTATATCCCAGCTTGTCCACGGCCTCCAACACGCGTTTGCGTGTGGCCTCAACCACGCGCTCGGGATCGTTCAGACATCGGGAAACCGTCGCAGTGGAAACACCTGCCATACGGGCGACGTCGTTCAGAGTCGGGGCTGATCGGAGATTTGACATTCTTGAATCTGATTATCGTTTTTCTCAATTGTAAGGGCGTTCGGGGGTTATGTGAAGTAATAATGTAAGCGCTTGCATTTACGATGTAAGCGCTTACAAAGAAGATCAGGGCCGATTCTACCGGGAGTCCGAAAAATGTTCCTTGCTGCATCCATCTTTGTATTTGCCATCTATTTTGCGAACGTTGCCATGGGCGCTTTCGCAAACAGCGCATTTCTTGGGGATGTCAGCGAGATGTTGGTTCTGTTCGCGGCGTCGATTCTGTTCGTTGTCGCAATTCTGAAGAAGGAGGCTGATCGCAACGCAGAACGCGAGAGCTGAACTTTGCTTGGGAGGGCAATTGATGAACAACGATAGAAATGAACTTGCGTCAGCAGAGCGCCGCAACTTTCTGAAACTCAGCGCCAGCGGTGCGTTTACCGCGGCATTGGTCGCCGGGGCAGGGGGGGTGTTGTGGTCATCCGAGGCCGCCGCTCAAACTGCAAAGGAAGAGCGCGAGCGTGAACAGGCCGCCGATCACGTGATGACCATCGCGACCGCCTATGTTCTTGGCGCATCGCGCAGCTATCCGATCATGCAGCTGGACCTGAAGGAAAACATTCAGAACGCCACGAACGGCAAGGTTTATGTCAAGCTTGCACCGGGTGGTCAGCTGGGCGCAGGTGGTTCGCTGGTCCAGAAAGTGCAAGGCGGCACCATTCAGGCCGCACAGCATTCGCTGTCGAACTTTGCGCCGTTCGCATCGACCGTTGATCTGATCAACATGCCCTATCTCTGCGGCTCGAACCAGAAATTCACCAACCTTGTGAATTCGGACACCTGGAAAAACGAAGTTCACCCCAAGGTCGAGGCCGCCGGGTTCAAGGCGTTGTTCTATGTGGTTATCGATCCACGCGTGGTTGCTGTGCGTCAGGGCGGCGACGCGGTCTTAACGCCGGGCGACATGAGCGGTATCAAGTTCCGCGTGCCCGGATCGAAGATGCTGCAGCAATACTACCGGATGGTTGGCGCGAACCCGACACCCGTGGCTTGGGGCGAGACTCCTTCGGCCATCAAGCAGGGCGTTGCAGATGCGCTGGATCCGTCCGTGGGCGCGCTGTTCGTCTTTGGTTTCAAGGACATCCTCAGCCACGTGACCTTCACGCAGGCGGTGCCGGACAGTCAGGTCTATTCCTGTAATCTGGAATGGTTCAACTCAATGCCCGCAGACGTTCAGGACGGCATCATGTGGGGGTCGGAAATGACCGCGCACCAGAACCTGTCCAAAGTGCCCTCGGCCCGCGCCTATGCCATGGCCGAACTCAACAAGGCAGGCGTGCAATTCCATTCGCTCAATTCTGATCAGTTGGCCGAATGGGAAAGCGCCGGCGGATACCAGAACGCAGACTGGGATCCGTTCAAGACCGAACTGGCCGGATCGATGGACAACTTCGAAAAGCTGGTCGAAGCCGCAGGCACGCAGGGCAAATACTACGTCCACGACGCATAACAAACAGACGGCGGGCGCAGCAATTGCGCCCGCGATCTTCCTTAGCAGCCGGACCTGAGGCGGGCCCGTATAAGAAGGCTTTGGCCCGGCTGCTCTTTTGCCGAGGGACAGGATGACGTTTCTTCAAAACATAGACCGCAACGCCGAACGCTGGCTGCTGCTGGTGTTCTACGTGATGCTGGTCATCACCATGGCCATCGAGGTTCTGCGGCGCGAGATCTTTGCATTCTCGTCGATCTGGGGCGAAGAGATCGTTCGTTACTCCTTTATCTATCTGGCCTGGATCGGGGCGGCGGCCGCGGTCAAGGAACGGGCCCATATCCGCATTGACGTCATCATGCACTACCTCGGGCCGCGCCCCAAGGCACTGCTGTATATCTTCGGCGATCTGGTGATGTTCGTGGTCGCGGTGATCGCTTTGTACTGGTCCTATGAGGCGGTGCATGTCTCGGCCAAGTTCGGCTCGGTCACGGACGGGCTGCGGGTGTCGAAGGTCTGGTTTCTGATGGCCGTTCCCACCGGTTTTGCGTTGATGATCTGGCGGCTGATCCAATCGCTCATGCGCGATCTGAAATGCCTGCGAGACGGTAAACCCGTCTTCGAAGGCGACAAGCTGTTTGACTGAGGAGAGATCGGATGCTGTGGAATTCCCTCAATCAAACTGTCGAGCTGGGCTGGGACTTTTACCTGCCCGTGATCCTGTTCGTTGGTCTGATCGCACTGGCCGTGCCCGTCTGGGCCGCCATCGGCACCGCCGCGATTGTGATGCTGGTCATGTCGGGCGATCTGCCGCTGAGCCTTGTGGGCGAAAGCCTGTTCACTGGTATCGACGCCTTTGCCCTGACCGCCGTGCCGCTGTTCATCCTGACCGGAGACGTGCTGGTCCGCACCGGCCTGTCGCGCAAGTTTCTGGACGTGGCCGAGGCGTTGACCTGTTTTGCCAAGGGCGGCTTTGGTTCGGCCACCGTTCTGGTCTGCGGCATGTTCGCGGCCATCTCGGGCTCGGACGCGGCGGGGGCTGCAGCGGTGGGTCGGATGACCATCAATCGTCTGGTCGAAAGCGGCTATCCCCGCCCCTATGCCTGTGCGCTGGTGGCCGCCGGGGCCTGTACTGGCATCCTGATCCCGCCCTCGATTGCCTATATCATCATCGGTCTGGTGCTGGGGATATCTGCCTCGACCCTGTTTCTGGCAGCGCTGATCCCCGGTCTGGCCATTCTGGTCTCAATCCTGGTCACCAACATCATCATGAATCGCCTTTATGCCTATGAGGGCGGCGGCATGATGACGATGGGCGAATGGCTGGCCAATCTGGGCAAAGCGCTGAAATCAGGCTGGTATGCGTTCATCGTGCCCGGCATCATCTTCTACGGCATCTTCTCGGGCCGCCTGACGCCCACCGAGGCCGGCGCGACCGCCGTGGTTGTCACCATCATCATGGGCTTCATCCTGCGCACGCTGACGCTGGCCGATTTCCCCTCGATGCTGGTGAGTTCGGCCAAGGTAAACGGGGTGATCCTGCCGATCATCGCCTTTTCCGCCCCGCTGGCCGAGGCGTTGGCGATCATGGGTGTACCGCAAGGTTTCGTGACCGCCGTCACCTCGCTGACGGACGATCCCTATTTACTGATCCTGCTGATGATCGGCATCCTGATCGCTGCCGGATGCGTCATGGAAACGACGCCGAATATCGTTATTTTGGCCCCCATCCTGAAACCTCTCGCCGACAATATCGGCATGAACGAGATCCAGTTCTGCATCATGATGATCACCGCTTTGGGAGTCGGCTTTATCACACCTCCGCTGGGCCTGAATCTTTTTGTGGTCTCAGGCATTACCGGCGAGTCCATCCTCAAAATCGCGGCGCGCGCCGTACCTTTTGTTTTGACAATGTTGATTGTGGTCATTCTGATCGCTTACGTCCCAGCTGTGTCGACCACGCTGCTTCCCGAAATCTACCGATAGGACCTGCCAACGATGCCTCGTGAATACCTGAAAAAGGCAACGCTTACCCCGCAATCTCATGCGTCCGAGGTTCATGACACGGTCAAGACGATCCTTGCCGATATCGAGGCGGGCGGCGATGCCAAGGCGCTGGACTACGCGGTCAAGTTCGATCGCTACGAAGGCAACGTGCTGATGGCTGCGGACGAAATCGAGGCTGCCTGCGCGCGGGTTCCGGAAAAACTCAAGGCCGATATTCGGTTCGCACACGACAATGTGCGCCGGTTTGCCGAAACACAAAAGGCGACGGTGTCTGATGTCGAGATGGAGATCGTTCCCGGGTTCGTCGCAGGCCAAAAGGCGATCCCCGTGGATGCGGCAGGGTGCTATGTACCCGGAGGACGGTATAGCCATATTGCCAGCGCAATCATGACCGTGACCACCGCCAAAGTGGCCGGATGTCGACATATAACCGCCTGTTCTCCGCCGCGACCCGGCGAAGGCGTCGCGCCTGCAATCGTTTATGCCGCGCATATCTGCGGCGCCGACAGCATTCTCGCGATGGGCGGTGTGCAGGGTGTCGCGGCCATGACATACGGTCTGTTCGGACTCCCCCGCGCCAATATCCTAGTAGGACCGGGTAATCAGTTCGTGGCTGAAGCCAAGCGAATTCTTTATGGTAAAGTCGGGATCGACATGATCGCCGGACCGACTGACAGCCTGATTCTGGCGGACGGAACATCAGACGCGCACGTAGTTGCCACGGATTTGGTCAGCCAGGCCGAACATGGATACAACTCACCCGTCTGGCTGGTGACGGATGACCGGGGTTTGGCAGAAAAGGTCATGGCGTTGGTTCCAACTCTTATTGCTGATTTACCTGAGTTGAACCGGGAAAACGCCGCAGCTGCATGGCGTGATTATGCCGAGGTTATTATTTGTTCGGATCGCGAAGAGATGGCGAAATGCTCGGACGAATACGCGCCGGAACATTTGACGGTGCAGGCCGAAGACCTCGACTGGTGGCTGAATCGCTTGACCTGTTACGGATCCCTGTTTCTGGGCGAGGAAACAACCGTTTCATATGGGGATAAGGCAACGGGTACGAACCATGTTCTGCCCACATCAGGCGCAGCCAGCTATACCGGTGGTCTGAGTGTCCACAAATATATGAAAATCGTTACCTGGCAGCGCGCCACGCGCGAGGGATCAAAATCCATTGCCGTCGCAACGGCCCGAATTTCCCGGCTTGAGGGGATGGAAGGGCACGCCCGTGCAGCAGATGTTCGGCTGGCTAAGTATTTTCCGGATGAACAGTTCGACCTGACTGCAGATGGCTGATCCACGCGCGCTTTTCGACCTGGAAGGTCGCGTTGCATGTGTCACCGGGGCCAGTTCGGGCCTGGGACGGCAGGCGGCCAAAGTGCTGGCAGGTGCTGGTGCGCAGGTTGTCGGTGTCGCAAGGCGGGCCGAGGCGCTGGATACGTTGTGCGAAGAGATTGGACAGAATTGCGCCTCCGTGGTCGGGGATGTGGCTGAACGCTCAGCGATTGGCGCACTGACGGCGGCCATTTCAAACAGGTTCGGCCCGCCGGACATCGTGGTTCACGCCGCCGGAATTAACACCCGCCAACCCGCCGATGAAGTGACTTCGGACGGGTGGGACGCAACGCTTGCCCTGAATCTCAGCGCGCCGTTTTTCCTGAGTCAGGCAATGGTCCCGGCGATGAAGGAACGTGGGTGGGGGCGCATTGTGAACTTTGCTTCCTTGCAGACGACCAGAGCCTTTCCCGCTGGCATCGCTTATGGCGCGTCAAAGGCCGGGATCGGCCAACTGACCCGGGCCATGGCCGAGGCCTGGTCGCCGTTCGGCATTACAGCCAATGCGATCGGGCCCGGTTTCTTTCCCACCGAACTCACGCAATCGGTGTTTGATGATCCTGAACGGGCGCAGCGCAACGCCGCTCAGACTTGCCTGCAACGCAATGGGCGGATGGAGGATATCGACGGTTCAATCCTGTTTTTGTGTTCGAAAGCATCGGATTATGTAACTGGTCAGGTCCTGATGGTGGACGGAGGGTTTACAGCGAAATGAAAGCACTTGTGTATGAGGGTGTCGAACAATTGTCCTTTCAGAATGTGCCGGACGCAAACCCAGCCGAAGGCGAGCATCTGATACGGATTGAGGCTGTGGGCATTTGCGGATCAGACATGCACGCTTATCTCGGGCACGACGCGCGGCGACCCGCCCCCTTGATCCTTGGGCATGAGGCCGCCGGGATCATCCAAGGTGGGCCAAAGGACGGAACACGGGTGACGATCAACCCACTGGTGGCTTGTGGAACTTGCGATGCATGCCGGACGGGCCGCGAAAACCTGTGTGCGCATAGGCAGATAATTTCAATGCCACCGCGGGAAGGGGCTTTTGCCCAATACGTTTCCATGCCCTACAGCAATCTGGTCGAAGTGCCGGATCATGTCCCGTTGTCCAAAGCCGCTTTGGCCGAACCCTTGGCTGTCAGCTGGCATGCCGCACGTCTTGGGCTGACGGCGCTGCACCCTGAGGCTCGGTCCAATGCCCTGATTATAGGCGGCGGTGCTATTGGCTTGGCTGCTGCCTTGGCTCTGAAGGCGATGGGCGTCAGGGAGGTAACGATCACCGAGCCGAATTCTGCACGACGGAACTATCTGAACACGCAATGCGGCTGCCGCGCTTTGGAAACGTCCCATGAAACCTACCCGTTGGTGGTTGATGCCGTCGGATTTGCCGCCACCCGAGTCACTGCATCAGCCAGCGCTGAACCCGGCGGTGTCATTGTACATATCGGACTGGGGGAAGATACCGGCGGGCTGGATGTACGACGCATGACCCTGCAAGAGATCACGTTTATCGGCACATACACCTACACTGCGCAGGATTTCCGCGACACCGCACAGGCCATATTCGAAGGCAGGCTGGGACCACTGGACTGGATACAGCAACGCCCTTTGTCTGAAGGGGCGGAAGCGTTCCGTGCAATCCGTGCTGGCGAAGTGGCCGCGCCCAAGATTATCCTGAAGCCCTGGGAATAAGCCCGCCCAAAATGGAGATGACCATGTATCAGAAGATTCTTGTCCCAATGGCTCTGGACCACGGCATATCGCAACACACACTGAAAGTGGCCCGGGCACTTTCCGGGGACGGAGCCGAGATTGTGGCCTTGCATGTTTATGAAATGCCGCAAGGGTCGGTGAATGCCTATCTCGACAAGGACCTGGTGTCCGAAGGATTTCGTGCCGCCACGGCTTTGCTGAATGAAAAACTATCTGGCATCGGTGGGGTCAAAGCGGAAATCGTGAAAGGCCACACCGCGCGCACGATCATCGATTTTGCCAACGAGCAGGATTTCGACTGCATTGTCATCGGTTCGCATAAGCCGGGCCTCAGCGACTATTTTCTGGGATCAACTGCATCCCGGGTTGTACGTCACGCGCATTGCGCCGTGCATGTGCACCGCAGGCCTTAACCCGTAAATCGCGCCCTTTGCGCCTCAGACAGGACTTTCAGACCGGAAATGAACATAGACAAGAAGATCACTGACGATCTGGTTGCAAACGATGTCTCGTTTGTGACCACCGTTCCGTGCAAGCAATTGGCGGGTGTTATCGCAGAAATCGATGCGCGCGACGGTGTTTTTCACATCCCTTCCAACAAGGAAGATGAAGGCATGGGCCTGTGCGCCGGGGCATGGATGGGGGGAAAGCGCCCCGCAATCATAATGCAGAACACAGCGATTGGCGTGACGATCAATACGCTGGCCACTTTGATCCAATATTACCGGATGCCGCTGCCAATGCTGATTTCCTATCGCGGTGAACTGCGTGAACCTATCGCGTGTCAGGTGGAAATGGCCGTACATACCAAAGCGCTGTTGGCACAGTTGAACATCCCCACCTACCACTTCCATCACCAGCAGGATGTCGAGGAACTGGACGCGATCCTGAAATACACCTTCATGTGCAACAAGCCGGTCGCCATCCTGACCGACGCCAATTTCTGGGGAGGCTATGGCGACCAATGATCCGTTCCGAGATTCTGAAAGAAATCGCCCCGATCCTGCGTGACCAGTTGGTTGTCTGCAATATCGGCATTCCCAGTCAGGAATTACACGCGATCGACGACCAGCCCAGCAACTTCTACATGCTGGGCACGATGGGGCTGGCCTCAAGCATCGGTCTGGGGTTGGCGCTGTCGCAGCCCAAACCGGTGATCGTAATCGATGGGGACGGCTCGGTGCTGACCAATCTGGGTACTCTGCCGACCATCGCCAACAACGTGGCCGACAACTACATCCTGCTGATCGTGGACAATGGCTCCTATGGCTCGACCGGCGATCAGCCCACCTATGCCGGGCAAAAGACCTCTCTGACCAAAATGGCCGAAGCCGCGGGTTGTGAGCGTGTGATCGAGTGTCGGGCCGAAGAGACCGGACGGGTTTTGCAAGACGCGCTGGACGCCAAGCAGATGACAATCATCGTCAGCAAATGTGAAAGCGGAAATGCCAAGATGCCGCCGATCACGATGGATCCGGTGGTAATCCGCGACCGCTTCATGAAGGCCGTTCAGGCTTAATGCCAGCCAGCGCCATCCACAGCGCCGAAGACGCCCGCCGCCTGGCCCGGCGGCGTCTGCCATGGATGGTGTTTGACTATATCGACGGGGCTGCGGGGGCCGAGATCGGAGCCGCTCGTAACCGGGCCGCACTGGATGCGACATGCCTGCGTCCGCGCATTCTGCGCGATGTCAGTCAAAGGTCCTTGGCAAGCGCCATTCTTGGCAAACCTGCGCAGCGTCCGTTTGGGATTGCGCCCATGGGAATGTGCAATCTGTCTGCGCCCGGCGCCGACCTCATGCTGGCAAGACTTGCCGCGCGATATGGTATTCCGTTGGGCGTCTCGACGGTCGCGTCCACATCGATGGAAAAGATCATTGAGGTCGCACAAGGCAACGCCTGGTTTCAGCTGTATTTCAGCGGCGACGGGTCCGGGACGTTCAAACTGGTCGATCGCGCGAAAGCCGCCGGCTACGATACGCTTGTCATGACCGTTGATGTGCCCGAGGTCGGACGACGACCGCGAGAGTTGCGCCACGGATTCCGTATGCCTTTTCGTATGGGCCCCCGTCAGTTTCTGGATTTCGCCCTGCATCCGCGCTGGTCGGTTTCGACTTTATTAAACGGCAAACCGCAAATGGCGAATTTCCAGAAGGACGGTTATGAATTTGACCGAACTGAAAGCCGCGCCAAAGCCACGTGGGACACGCTGGCCCGGTTGCGGGATCAGTGGACTGGCCATTTGGTGGTCAAAGGCGTTCTGGATGCCGAAGACGCAATCGCCCTGAAACAGGCCGGGGTCGATGCCATTCAGGTCTCAAGTCACGGCTCTCGGCAACTGGACAGCGCCCCGGCCCCATATCTGATGTTGCCGGAAATCCGCGAGGCTGTTGGTCCTGATTTCCCCCTGTTTTTTGACAGCGGCCTGAGATCAGGTGAAGACATCGTCAAAGTGTTGATGGCCGGCGCGGATTTCGCCTTTTTCGGTCGTATTCTGCAGTTTGCGATAGCCGCGGAAGGCGAGCGTGGTCTTGAACAGCTTTGGTCGGTTCTCAGTGATGAGATCGAAATTGCGATGGCCCAGATGGGTGTCACATCCATCGAAGAACTCAAGTGCGTTACTCGCCAGCCAGAGCTCTGATCATTCGCACATGGCGTTCATAAATCTGCGTCGGGTTGCAGACAGGTGCCGGTGCATTGCAGCGCGGGCCTTTCGTTTGTCCCGTTTCAGGATGTTGTCGATAATGACCAGATGATCCGTTATCGCCTTGTGATGGTGATCTGTCTGATCCTCCAATGGCCAAAGGTAGTGGTAATTGAAGATCATTGCGATCGCGTCCTGAAACCCGACAATTAACCCGTTTCCCGCCTTTTCATTGAGAAACCGGTGAAATTTCGCATCCAGAGAGGGAAAGTCCACCCCTGAGAAATCTGCATACGCCGAAAGCTCCCGATGTTCCTGCTGCAGACGTAACAACCCGCCCCAAAACGGATCTCCTTCGGGAATACAGCACACTTTCTCAATCGCGCGGCTTTCGAACAGTTCGCGAACTTCGTGAAGCTCCAGCGCATAGGTTTTGCTGACCCCCTCTAGAACCCATCGGCGCTGGTGATCCTTACGCACAAATCCAAACCGGCTGAGGCTGATCAGAAATTCCCGAACAGTCTGTACCGACACATCCAGTTGAAGGGCCAATTGCCCTTCGCTGAGATATGATCCGGGGGACAGTTCCTGATCCCTGATCTTACGCATGAAAGCGACCTCCAGCGCATCGCGCACCTCCATCGTCTCGGATCCCGGGAAATAATCTGACTGTGACGGCTGGCGCAGCTTTTCGTATGACTGACCTTTGAGAACCACGATGTCTTGCGCCTCCAACCGGGTCAGTATGGATCGAACGGTGGTTCGGCTGACGCCAAGTTCGCGAGCCAGCATCGATTTGTTTTCGATCGAAGCCTCGGCCACCAGCCTGTCCAGCATTGTGTTATATGTGTTTTTGAAAACGCGATCCGGGCGCGGCATCCAAGCGGTCCTGACTGTTCAATAACGTGGTTTTAACCCAGTTAAAGACATTTGAGAACAGCGTCTCGGTCCCATAATATCTGGCGACCACTTCTTTGATCGTCTGCTGAGGCTGAACCGACAAAAGTGCTCAGCTGGACATACCAAGCTATTAGACAGGACAGTTCTAATGACCCATTCCCGCTACGTGCCCAATGCGGCGCGGTATCAGAACATGACCTATAATTCCTGCGGAAACAGCGGGTTGAAACTGCCCGCGATTTCGCTGGGTCTTTGGCACAACTTCGGGGATGACAAACCCCACAGCCTGAAACAAGACCTGTGCCGTACGGCGTTTGACCTTGGGATCACGCATTTCGATCTGGCCAATAATTATGGTCCCCCGCCGGGCAGCGCCGAAGAGGCTTTTGGTCAGATTCTGAAAACAGACTTTGCGGCCCATCGTGACGAATTGGTTATCTCATCCAAAGCCGGATACGAAATGTGGCCCGGGCCTTATGGCGAATGGGGCAGCCGGAAGTATCTGATTGCATCCTGTGATCAAAGCCTCAAACGTATGGGATTGGATTACGTCGACATCTTCTATTCGCACCGGCACGATCCCAACACGCCCTTGGAAGAGACCATGGGCGCATTGGATCAGATCGTCCGTTCGGGCAAAGCGCTGTATGTGGGCATCTCTTCCTACAACTCCCAGCGCACGCGGGAGGCGGCGGCGATCCTGAAAGAGTTGGGCACGCCCTGCATTATCCACCAGCCCAGCTATAACATCATCAATCGATGGGTTGAAACGGATGGCCTGAAAGACACGCTGGCCGAGCTGGGCATTGGATCGATTGCCTTTACACCGCTGGCTCAGGGCATGTTGACCGGCAAATATCTGAACGGCATCCCCGGCGACAGCCGAGCACGTGGGGACAAATCACTGAATCCCAATCTGCTGTCCGAACAAACAATCGCGAACCTGAAAAACCTGAATTCGATTGCACAACGGCGCGGGCAAACGCTGGCACAGATGGCGATTGCCTGGGTTCTCAGGGACGGAGGAATTACCAGCGCGTTGATCGGCGCCTCAAGACCAGAGCAGATCACCGATTGCGTTGGCGCACTTGGCAATACACAGTTCACCGAACAAGAACTGGCCGAGATTGATCTCTATTCGGCCAATGGTGACGTAAATCTCTGGACGCAATCGTCTGAGTCCTAAAGTAGCCCGATGTCAGAAAGGAATTCTCATGTCTAAACCCGTTATAGGCTTCATTGGTGTTGGTTTGATGGGTCATGGCATGGCCAAGAATATCGTGGAAAAAGGGTATCCTTTGGTCGTCATGGCCCACAGGAACCGTCAGCCCGTAGACGATCTGTTGCGACGGGGCGCGACCGAGGTGGGAACGGCGTCGGAGATGGCGCAGCAGTGTGACATTATCCACCTATGCGTTTCCGGAAGCCCGCAGGTCGAGGAGTTGATACGCGGACCGCAGGGCATCCTTGCATCGGGAAAGAAGGGGCTCATTGTCATCGATTGTTCGACCTCTGATCCTGTCTCGACGCAACAGTTGGTCGAAGAGCTGCGTCAGGCCGGAATGGATCTGGCCGACGCACCACTGGCACGCACCCCGAAAGAGGCCGAAGCCGGAACGCTGGACGCGATGGTCGGTGCCGCGCCCGAGACTTTTGAGCGGATCAAGCCGGTGATAGACTGTTGGGCCGGTCTGGTCGTGCATCTGGGTGACGTCGGGCTGGGGCATAAGGTCAAGCTGATCAACAACTTCCTCGCCATGGGTTACGCGGCGATGTATTCCGAGGCGCTGGCGATTGCGCGCAAGTCCGGGCTGAGCGTCGAGCAAGTGGATTCGATCATCCGCCCCGGCCGTCTGTCCAACGGGTTCTATGAGACCTTCATGAAATGGACGCTTGAGAAGGACGAGAACGCCCACAGGTTCACCATTACCAACGCGCACAAGGACATGCGGTATCTGGCCAATCTCGCCAACAGCGTGGGGGCGGTGGCACCCATGCAGGCAGACATCAAGAACATCTTTGCGGCCATGGATGCTGCAGGGCAGGGAGATCGCTATGTCCCGATGCTTGCGGATTTCGTGGCCCAGGTGAATGGGTTGACCGACGAGGAACGTTAATCCCGGCGCTTCAGGCCCCGGCTGAGTTTACGAAGATGGAATAGACGGATGTCGACGCGGTGATGAACAATACATTGCCGCGAGCACCGCCAAATGTCAGGTTCGACACGGTCTCGGGCGTCCGGATTTTGCCCAAAAGTTCTCCGCTCGGTGAAAACACATGAACGCCATCCGCCGCCGAGCACCAGATATTGTCATGTCGATCAACCCTCAATCCGTCGGGCAACCCGTTGTCGATCTCTGCAAACTCTTGCCCGCCCGCCAAAGTTCCATCTGATGAGACGTCATACACGCGCAAGATGGACGGGACCGAGGGGTCATGGCTACTGCCGGACTCAGCAATGTAGAGGCGGGTCTCGTCTTTGGAAAATGCAAGCCCATTGGGTTGGGTAAAATCCTTGGCGACCACCTGTATCGCCAAGTCGTCAGGGTCAACGCGGTAGACAAAGCTACCATCTTGTTCGGGTGCTGCCTTATAACCTTCAAGGTCTGATAGAATTCCATAGGTCGGGTCCGAGAACCAGATTGATCCGTCCGAGCGTACAACAACGTCGTTTGGTGAATTCAACCGCCTGCCATCATGGCTGTCAGCAATAACTGTCCGGCTGCCATCATGTTCAGTGCGCACCAACGACCGGCTGCCATGGTGACAGGTCAGCAATCGCCCATTCGGATCGCGCGTATTGCCATTGGCGTATTCGGAATGTTGCCGGTACACGCTGACACCACCATCCTCGGTCCAGCGATATATTCGCGCGTTCGGAATGTCCGAGAACATGAGAAGCGCATGCGCTGGAAACCACACGGGGCCCTCGGTCCAGATGTGGCCTTTCGAAATCCGTGAAAGCCCGACATTTGTATGGATCAGGTCGCGAAACTCGGGACGAATGATGTCATAAGGTTTCATATGTCATATCCTTTGCGACTGGCCAGTGCGACGACAGCGACGATGATCAGGCCGGTCAGGATCAGGCGGATGCCTGCGCCCAGACCGTAAGAGTTCAGCATCGATACGATCAGGAACATGAACAAGGCCGCGCCCCATATCCCCGGTACGTTCGAATTGCCCCCTCCGATCGACGAGCCTCCGATCACCACAACCGCAATCGACATCAGCATGTATTCCGTACCCATGTTCAGGTTGGCTCCGCCGGAAAAACTGGCCAGTAGAAAACCCGCCAGTGCCGCGCAGACGGCCGAATTCACATAGACGCCAAACCTAACTGCGTTCACGGGAACGCCACTCAGCCGGGCAGCACGCAAGTTCTGGCCAATGGCAGAGATCCAGCGCCCGGCAATCGCTCGCTCCAGCAGAAGCCATGCGCCGACCGCCAGCACGATCCCCACAACCGCGACATTGGGAATGCCCAGTGCACCGCCGGTTGCGAAATCGGCCAAAGGTTCAGGCGGCTTGATCCGAAGCCCTCGGTTCGACCAGATCGCAAGGGACTGATACAGAAATGATGCCGAAAGCGTGGCGATGATCGGAGGAATGCGCAGCAAGAGGATCAGTGCGAAGTTAACCAATCCGCACCCGACACCCACGCCAATCGCCACCATCAAGCCCGGCAGTATCAATGCTGTTTCGCTGTCCATGAATTTCAGCGACAACGTGGCGGCCAGCGTCATGGAAGCGGGAATGGACAAATCCACGTTCCCCGGCCCCAGCGTGATCACCAGCATCTGACCAATCCCGACAATGGCCGAGAATGACGCGAAAGTCAGCGCAGCATAGAACAATGACCCGGCGCCGGACCCGGCGATAAGGCTGGTGGCCCCAAATGTCACCGCAGCCGCCAGAAAAGCCCAGATCCAAGGCTTGCCCAACAAAAGACGCACAGGATTCAGCTGACCTTCGGTCGCAGAGGTGTTCCCGGTCATGTTGTGGCCCCCTTGCGGACAAAGATAAGCCGGACGGCAAGAACAAGGATCAGGATCGCCCCTTGCGCGCCGATCTGCCAATCCGGCGACAAGCGCAGGAACGACAAGAAGCTGGCGGCCAGTGTCAAAGTCAGTGCGCCGACGACTGCCCCAAAGGGCGATATTCGCCCGCCGACAAATTCACCACCACCCAGGATGACGCCAGCGATGGACAGAAGCGTGTAGCGCAGCGCGATATTCGCGTCTGCAGCCGTTGTCAGCCCGACCAGAGACATCCCGGCAAGAACTCCGAACAACCCTGCCAGCCCATAGGCCGAGGCGCGCAGTTTAATGACCGACCAGCCCGCACGCTCCATCGCGCGTTCATTACCGCCAACGCCCTGCAGAATTACACCGACCCATGACCGCTTGATCAACATGTGCACCACGACCGCAATGACCAAAGGCGCAATAACAGCGATAGGTACCAATGGAGTTTTGAGGCTCATCAGTGATTTCAGCCATTCCGGCGACGCGCCACCCGGCGAAGGCAGGATCAATACCGCCAAACCACCCCAGACAAAGGACATACCCAGCGTCACCACAATGGCAGGCAGGCCACGCAGCTGGATCAAAGCCCCCAGCGCCGCATAGGCAAGGATGGAGGCGGCCAGAATGGCATACCCAAGAAATGGCGTGTCATGCACAAAGGTGGCGGTCACACAGGCGCAGAAACTGACAAAGGTCCCAATCGACAGGTCAATGTCGTTAACCATGATAATCATCATCTGGGCAATCGTGGCCAAAGCGACCGGAATAGCCAGGTTAAACAACAGGTTCAGGCCAAAATAGCTCATGGCCCGGGGCTGCAGATAAAATACCGCCCCCAACAACACAGCCAGCGACAGGACAGGTAAAAGCAGGCGCAGTCGATCACTGGTCAAAGCGCGGTCTCCTGCATCTCGAACGAGGCCTTCAGGATGTTTTCCTCGGATATCTCCGTGCCCACAAGTTCGGCAGCAATTTCGCCCGCGCGAAAAACAAACACGCGGTCGCATTCGAGGATTTCATCGGTTTCGGTGGAATACCACAAGAAGCTGCGCCCCTTGGCGGCTTCGTCCTGGATCATCTGATAGACTTCTTTCTTTGTTCCGACATCTACACCCCGCATCGGGTCATCCATGACGACAAGTGGCGCACTGGATGCCAATGCGCGGGCGAACAGAACCTTCTGTTGGTTTCCACCGGACAAGGACAGGATCGGGTTAAGCAGGTTGTCGGTGCGAATTCCAATGCGCTCTTTCCAGCTTTGGACCAGACCGCTTTCCCGATTTCGGTCCACCATCACGCGGGTGCTGAACTCGGGCAGGGTGGACAGAGACAGGTTGCGCAGGATCGACCACAGCGGCATGACGCCGTCGCGGGCACGGTCGCCTGCCACAAAAACCACCTCGGGCTTGGCTGAGGATTTCCAAACCGATGCGTGGTTGAAAAATATCTGAGCCAAAGCCTCGGCCTGACCATGACCGGCCAAACCGGCCAAGCCGACGACTTCGCCTTGTCGTGCATTCAGCCCGTTGCTGGCCTGGACCACTTCCGGCCCTAGCTCGCGTTGCGCTTTTGTTGTGCTATCCGCCTCATCGTCAGGGGCCACATGGCCCATCGCGTCGACGATGCTTGAACGTGTGAAGGCTTCGGCGAGCTGGTCATCCACGATCTGCCCGTCCTTCATAATGATAATACGGGTGGAAACCTCGAAAATCTCTCCCATCATGTGCGAGATGAACAGAACGGCACCACCAGCCGCGCAAAAACGTTTGATGTGATCCAACAGCTGCTGCGCAATTGCGGCATCCAGAGAGGATGTGGGTTCATCCAGAATGACAAGGCGGGGTTCACTGTCACGGTCGGCAAATGCGATAGCGATCTCGACCATCTGGCGCTCCGCAATAGTTAGGTCGCCGACTGTGGCGTGGGGACGGATTCCATGGCCTGGAAAAACCAGATCCAAAGCATCCTGCATCTTTTGTTGCGCCACTCGCCGCCAGTTCTTGCGCGGCATCGACCGAAACGGAATGCGCAGGTTTTCCAGGACTGTCAGGTTCGGACATAGTGACAATTCCTGGAACACACTTCGTATGCCCGAAGATTGCGCATTCTGACTGTTTGTCTGATTTGCGTCGCTCGTGCGGTAGGCAACAGAACCCTGAGTCGGGCTCAGGCGTCCATTGATGACATTGGCGAGGGTCGATTTCCCGGCACCATTATGGCCCACCAATCCCACACATTCGCCCGACCCAATTGCCATAGAGGCCGCGCGCAGCGCATGAACCGGCCCAAACGACATGTGGGCCGCGTTCAGCGTGACAACCGGCGCATCAGATGCGCCGGGTATCGATTGAGTGTCTTTCATCAGATTACTTGGCTGACGCGATCACGTTTTTTGCCTCGTCCAATGTATATTCGACATTGGCGACCGAACCTTTGGGCGTGGTCTTCAGCGAGTCCTCAAGATCGCCCTGAGTGATCGTCAGGAACGGGACGGTCAGATCTTTTGGCACCTCATTGCCGTCCAGCACCTGCTGTGCGACCCAGAAAGCCAGCGTGCTGACGCCCGGCGCAATTGAAAGCGAGGTCGTCTCATACCCGTTTTCCGCCTTTTGTTCGGACCACCACTGCAGTTCGTCCTGACGGTTGCCCATGACAATTGTCGGCATGTCCCGGTCGGTCGCACCAATCGCCTGAGCCGCCCCATAGCCGTCACCGCCCTGGGTCACGACGCCGACGATCTCGGGCAGGCTGGGCAGAATACCGGCAACGGCTTTTTGTGCCACGTCCTGTGCCCAGTCGCCGTGGACCGACCCCACGATTTCAAAGTTGGAGTTCTTGACCTCATCATGGATACCAGCGCTGATCTCGTCGTCCACAAAGACGCCCGCCAGACCGCGGATTTCCAGCAGGTTGCCGCCGTCAGGATAGCGTTCGGCCAGATATTTCACCTGCTCGCGGCCCATCTGCTGAAAGTCTACAGCGATACGCCAGGCGCACGGTTCCTGCACGATACCATCGAACGACACGACGGTGATGCCTGCGTCACATGCCGCCTTGACTGCACCGTTGATGGCGGTGGGCGAGGCTGCGTTGATGACAATTGCATCATAGCCTTGAAGGATCATGTTCTGAATTTGAGCGGCCTGTTCGGTCGCCTGGTTTTCCGAGGTGGTGAACGCGTCAGCTGCGGCAACAGTTCCGTCGGCCACTGCCGCCTCACCAACTTTTTGCCAGCTTTCCAGCATTGCCTGACGCCACGAGTTGCCCGCATAGTTATTCGACAATGCAATGCGTTTGTCGGACGTATCCGCCCCGGCGCCAGTTGCAGCAAGCACAGTGATCCCGGCCGCCGCGCCGAGCATGATAGCCTTGAGTTTCATACTTTCCTCCCTGAGCGGCTGAACTGCCGCACATCTTTTGCCCGCTCTGCAGAGCCGACGCCGCAAGGATTCCGCGCAACACCCAAAAGCGTAAGAGTAGGATGCGCGCAAAGCATGCGGGTTCCCGCAAATCTACTGCGGCGATCCGCATGACAGGGCCGGGCATCAGTCCTATACTCAGTTTCGCCGGTCGTCGCGGACCGGTCAGGAGAAGACACAAATGGCCGATCTTGCCTATTACTTGCGGATTTCCAATCATCTGGCGGGCAATCTGGATATCAAATCCGCGCTACGCTCGGTCAAATCCGAAATCGACCGGATATTGCAGATCGACCATCTTGATGTCTGTCTGATCGACGAAGAGGGGCAGTGGAACACAAGCTACGAAGTGGGCCTTCGCACCAGCTGGAGTCGCACCCGCGCTCCCGTCGAGGTCTCGCCCGTCAGGGATATTCTGTTGGGCCGTTGCGACAGTCTGTTGACCGGGAACGCGTTGGAAGATCCGCGGTATGTCTTTGACGGGGCCGATTGCGAACCCATCATCAAACATCAGATGCGCAGCCGTGTGAATGTTGCGATGAAAGTGCTGGGCCGCACCATCGGCGCGCTGAACTGTTCATCGCAAAAACGCGACTTTTACGATGAACACGCCGTGGAACAGGTCCGCAATATTGCAGACATTCTTGCCCCTTATTTCTATGCGCTTCGGGCCAACGAGCAGGCCAAGCGCGAAGCGATCATGCGGGCCGAGGTGCAGGCACGCGAGGAAGGATTGCGGCTGGGTGCACTCAGCCTGACGGACGCGCTGGAGTTGGAGCGACAGCGCATCGGGATGGATCTGCATGACCAAACTCTTGCCGACATGACCCGGATCGGGCGCGAACTGGAACGCTGCAAGTCCCGCAAGGATATCGAGGCGCTGCGTGAAAGCATGCAAAGCTGTATTCAGGGCTTGCGTGAGATCATTGACACGTCGATCCCCTCACTGTTGGAGTTGTTCGGCTTTCAACATGCGGTCCGGACACATCTTGAACGTGCTGTGGGCACCGATCAGGACATTGACATAGATGTGCGCGACCTGTCGGACGGCATGATCGACGACCTCCCGCAAACCAAGCGCATTGCCATGTTTCGCATTGCGCAGGAGGCGATCAACAACGCGGTCCGGCATGCGCGCGCACAAAACATTCGCGTCGAGATTGAGTGCCGCGATGGGCTGCATCTTCGGATCAGGGATGACGGAGCCAGCGCCGCCGCCATTCAATCGACCAAAGCGTCGGGCGGTCTGACAAATATGCGGACCCGCGCCCGGCTGATCGCTGCGCATTTCGAAATTCACTACGCACAAGGCACCGAGATCAGCGTGCGCCTTCCTGCTTCCGAATGTCCACGCAAAGAGGTGATGGCATGAAGGTTCTTCTGGTCGAAGATGACACGATGCATGCCAGCTACCTAAAAGAGCTGGTCAGCGAGGCGCTGCCCGAAGCGACTGAAATCACCCTCGCCACTAACGGGCGGGACGGAGAAATCAAAGCACGCCAAAGCCGGGTCGAAGCCATCGTGATGGACCTGCGCATGAAAGAACGTAACGGGATCGAAGCTGCCCGCACGATATGGTCGGAACGGCCCGACACCCGTATTCTGTTCTGGTCCAACTACTCGGACGAGGCGTACCTGCGAGGCATTGCCCGGATCGTCCCGAAAGAAGCCGCTTACGGATACGTCCTCAAGACCGCCAGCCCGTCGCGTATGCATCTGGCGCTGCGCGCGGTGTTGCTCGAAGCGCAGATCATGGTCGATCGCGAGATTCACCAGATCCAGCGGGATCAAAGCCGCTCGGGCGAGGCCCTGACAGAGGTCGAGCTTGCCATCCTGACCGATCTGGCCCTCGGGCTGCCCGACAAGGCGATTGCCACACGACGCAAACTGGCCTTGCGCACAATACAAAACCGCTTGTTGTCCATTTACGAAAAGCTGGATGTCAGTGATTTGTCCCTCGATATCGGTGACGTCACGATCAACAAGCGCGTTCGGGCTGTCACCAAGGCGATGACCACGCAAATATTGAACAATGAGTCCATCGCTGCCGCGGAAAAAGACCTGGCCGAGTGGGTACTGCGGGCCACCGTCGACCTGCGCTGATCGTAGTTTCCCGCGAAATGGGACTCTGTCGGCGCGGCGGTTCAAACCTTTCTGAGTATTAATTGGTCGGGCCTCAATGTCCGAAGGCAGCCGAATAGATGCCAAAACCGCCAACAAGGATCAGGCTAATCGCCCAGACAACATCAAGGTTGAACCAGCTTTTCGAGATGAAGGTAAGTCCTAACCAATAGTACACGGCTACCGCAATTATCACTCCGGCGGCGGTCATCGCCAGCGTGTGGACAATAGCGACTGAAAGCGCGGTCAGGACATCATTGCCCATAAGAACCTGCACCGCAGCATGCCCGGTGTCGGCAACGCTCCCGGGTTCCAGCAGGCCGCAGATGCCCAAATATATGGGAACCAGCATCAACCCGGCCCCATGCGCCATCGCTGCCAGAAACGACCACAGCACCAGGCGGGCCGGGTGGATCCGGGATAGTATCTTTGGATGTTTGCGGTTGATCAGAAGATAGACGCCCATCGCAACCACGATCACACCGGCCCCAATTCTGATCTCGGCTTCGCGTTCGACCAGAATGATCATCAGCGAAAAGGGCAGCAAAATCCCGATCATCGCCAGAAAATGACCCAGCGCAAGCATCGCCAGAGCTTTGGCCATGGCGGACGGCCTGCGCTCCATCAATGCAGAAGACACGGCGAGCGGCCACCCCATTCCCGGGTTGATGCCATGATAGAACCCCGAAAAAATGACGGCCCACCACAGGGCCGTCAATGACAGGTCTTCCATGTGCGTCAGACCGAGGGATAGCAGAAGCTGTCCGTTGAACAGTCGCCTCCCTCAAGACGGATCTGGTGGGCACGGGTCCCTTCGGGGAAATCGACGTAAAAATCATGATCCAACGCAAAACCGCCATCGTCCCCGACATTGGCCATGACCATCTGACCGCCTTCATGGTGCGGGTAGAACTGATTGTCCCAAGTGGAATACAGCGAGTTGGTCCAGTAAACACGCTTTCCATCGCGGCTGATTTCCACCATCTGCGGACCGAAGACAAAGCCTTTGCCATTGGGGTGTTTGGTTTCCCGCGCGATGCCGCCAAGCTCCACTTTGCCGGTCAAAACCGGATTGAAGGGGTCCGACACGTCATATTGGTGCATCTCACCAAGGCCCCAACAGGCGACATACAGATATTTGTCATCCAGGCTCAGGTCGATATCGGTGACCAGAGGCGGCACGGCGCTGAAACCTTTCAGCAAATCGGGAAGGTTGTCGGGATCCTCGGGGCGGGGGTCGATGGTGATGGTTTTTTTTGCCTGCCATGTCCCGTCATCACCGCGCCACCAGGTGAAGATCGCGCCTTGCAGGTTGGTGGTATCAACCACTACGCCGCAAAAACCGTAGGATTTGGTCGGGTCATGGGCCGGCCTGATTTCCAGCGCCATCTGATGGTTCTCGCCAAGGTCAATCGTCTGGATATTCTTGCGGGCCCGCAGGTCCCAGAAATGGATCGCGTGACCGTATTTGTTGCTGAGCAAGTCCTCGGGCACCAGGCCGTTCTCGAATTGCGGTGGCAGACCCCATTCCGAACTGACCATATAGTCTTGCGGTAGGTTCCACCAGAAATCGTAGTGCTTGTCCTGCTTGCCCCGATCCATTTCGTACCGACCGATGATCTCGAAACTTTCGCAATCCATGATGAATATCCCCGGAGGACCATCCGTTCCGTCCGGCCCACCCCCACCAAGGGTCGAGACATAGATGCCTTCGGGGCCGCAATGGATGGTATGGGGGCGCGAATAGCCGGTTTTTGCAAACACTTCCTCTGGTTCGATAATCTTGTGTATCTTGGCGTTCAGCGGTTCCTTCACATCGAATATGTAGATGCGGCTTGAACGGATACCCGGTACAATCAGATAACGCCGCTCGAGGAAAGCGTGACCGGACAAAGGTGACAGTGACGAGGAACAGGCGTTCCAGCCAAAGTGATGAAACTCGTCCCCAGTGCTTGGTGTCATCACCGTATGCACGATCTGGCCATATGTATCAGAGCCGTCCCGCAAGTCGATCACGGCAATACCGTCATGCTGGCTGGCATCCTTGCCCAGCATCACGGTAAAAGCAAAATTCTCGACCGGGGCCTGCATGGCCAGTTTTGGCGACGCGTGAAACGTCGGATCTGGTCGTAAGTTCATTGCATTTCTCCCAAGTACCTTCGAGGGTTGGACACGGCCCAAAACACCCGTTCAGGACGTTCGGATCGCACACTCACAGCGCTATTGGGGCCGCCAGGTCCGGCGGCCAACTGCGGATGCGGTTTTGCCTGACTGCGCATCGCCAACTTGACAGCGCGCCGAGCCTCAGGTGCCCGCTGTCTGCATTGGCGCCCACGATCAGATTGTGGATCTACCATCCGGGATTTCCCCGGCCATGCAGCATGGGCTTTGATCAGGTATCGCTTTTGCGACATCCTTGATCACAGGATGAAGAAAAGCGCTTTTGGATCAAGTTCTTTTTCAACCCAAGTCTCAAGGCTAGCAAGCAAACTCACGTGTCGCAAACATGATTGTCATAGCAGATGTTTTAACACGACCGCGCGCCGCGCTGCGTTTCCTTTGGCTTCCGAGGACGTTTGAGCGTAAGTTATTTCTGGCCGAACGCGTTCTTTAGTGCATCACTCATCGCGTTGTTCTGGGATACTTCACGACCTTTTTTGGCCGCAGGTTTGTGACCGTTTTGCTTCTCGGTTGAAACTGCTTGCTTTTTGGATGATTTGTTCTGCCGGGCAGGTTGACCACCATCCTTGCGCATGGACAAACCAATGCGTTTGCGCGCTGTATCAACCTCGACCACACGCACTTTGACGACCTGACCAGTTGTAACCACATCATGAGGGTCTTTGACGAACCGGTCGGCCAGCTGGCTGACATGCACAAGCCCATCCTGATGCACACCGACATCAACAAACGCGCCGAAGGCCGCGACATTTGTCACTGTGCCTTCCAGAACCATACCCGGTTTCAGATCGGAAATGTCCTCGACCCCATCGGCAAAAGTTGCCGTGACAAAGCCGGGGCGCGGGTCCCGGCCCGGTTTCTCCAACTCGGCAAAAATATCGCGAATGGTCGGCAAGCCAAATGTGTCATCGACAAACTGCTCGGCCCGGACACCTTTCAAAGCGCCGTCATGCCCCATGATCTGCCGAATGTCGCGCCCACAGGCAGCCACAACGCGCCGCGCGACACCATAGGCTTCGGGATGAACAGAAGACGCGTCCAACGGTTCAGCCCCGTCGCGAATACGCAGGAACCCGGCGCATTGCTCGAACGCGCGCGGTCCAAGCCGCGAGACCTTCAGCAAATCCTTTCGCGATGAGAACGCGCCGTTCATATCGCGATGCGCCACGATCGCCTCGGCCAACCCGGGGCCAAGGCCCGAGATGTGCGACAACAAAGGGGCCGAGGCCATATTCAGGTCTACCCCAACCGCATTCACCACATCTTCGATCACGGCCTCAAGTGCCTGCGTCAGACGATGTTGATCCACGTCGTGCTGATATTGACCAACGCCAATGCTTTTGGGTTCAATCTTGACCAGTTCGGCCATGGGGTCCTGCAACCGCCGCGCGATTGAAACCGCACCACGCAACGAGACATCGAGATCGGGAAACTCCCGCGCGGCCAGCTCGGAGGCGGAATAGACCGAAGCACCGGCTTCGGACACAACTACCTTGGTTGGCGCTTTGGCCTTATTTGGCAACATCGCCACCGTGTCCCCGACCAGCCGTTCCGTCTCGCGGCTGGCTGTGCCATTGCCGATGGCGATAAGCTCGATGTTGTGCTCGGAAATCAGTTTCAGGATTGTCGCCTGAGCTCCGCGTACATCATTCTTTGGCTGAAACGGATAAAGCGTATCCGTCGCCAGCACCTTGCCCGTCGCATCGACCACGGCTGCTTTGATCCCCGTGCGTATGCCCGGGTCCAAGCCCAGTGTGGGCCGCGCACCGGCGGGGGCTGCAAAAAGCAGGTCCTTAAGGTTGCGTGCAAAGACCTGAATGGCGTCGTCCTGTGCACGGCTGCGCAGCTCCGCCATCAACTCGACCATCATCGTGAGCGACAATTTCACCCGCCAGGTCCAGCCAGCGACCTTGCGCAGCCAGACATCACCCGGCGCATCCGTACGTGTGTTCAGAAAAGCGGCAACAATGGCTTCGGCCCGCGCAGTCCCCTGCTCGAGATCTGGCGCGATATCCAGCGTCACAACCCCTTCTTTCGACGCCCGCAACATCGCCAGCGCGCGGTGTGAGGGCACTTTCGACCACATCTCGGCATGGTCAAAATAATCACTGAATTTCGCGCCGTCCTTTTCCTTGCCATCAATAACCTTCGACGTCAGCATCGCGTTTTGATGCATGAAACTGCGCAATTGCCCCAGCAGTTCAGCGGTTTCTGTCAACTGTTCCGTCACAATGTCCCGGGCCCCGTTCAGGGCATCTTTGACAGTGGGAACAGCATCGCTGAGGAATTGTTCAGCCAAAGTCTCGGGGTCGACCGTGCGATCTGCGCGGATCGCATCAGCTAGAGGCTCCAGCCCGTTTTCCCGGGCAATCATGGCTTTGGTTCGGCGCTTGGGCTTGTAGGGCAGATAGATATCTTCCAACTGCGCCTTGGTCTCGGCTTGCACAAGCCGTCTAGTCAGCTCATCGGTCAGCTTGCCCTGTTCCCGGATCGAATTCACAATAGTCTCGCGCCGCGCCTCCAACTCGCGCAAATAGATCAACCGATCCGCCAGAACCCTAAGCTGGCTGTCATCCAGACCGCCCGTGGCTTCTTTGCGATAGCGCGCAACAAACGGGACCGTCGCGCCGTCGTCCAGCAGTTTGACAGCCGCATCAACCTGTTCCGGGCGCGCGTTGATTTCCGTGGCGATGGTGCGGGCGATACGGTCCAAGGGGGCCTCCGTTACAGGGGTTGGACAGCCGTTCTAGACGCCCTGCAGGTCCGGGGGAAGAGCGCGTTCGAAAAAAATCTCAGAACTGCAAGAACAGACGAGTTTGTCTAACTTTCACCCCAATGCTTCGGCACTGTGCCTCCAGAGGTCAGTGTTTTGCGCCGTTTGGTTTCGAGCGAAGATGGCTAACTGAAAATATGCTCAGATCACCGCTACCTAAAGTTGAGTATTGATTGACTAAGGAGTTTGAATGAAGGTCCGTCTTGCCGCTTTGACCACGATCTGCGCCGCTGCTTTGCTGTGGTATACCGAGCCGTTGAAATCGGACGAATTACTTGGAACGTGCATACGGGGGCATGGGGCCCCGTCCCAATCCATCGCGGCCTGTACCGCACTGATCGAAACGCAAGATTCCCGGCCCGAATACCAGTTTCTGTATTATTCCAAACGAGCTGAGGCGTTTTGCCGAGCTAATACCTATGACAAGGCCCTGTCGGATGCCAACCACGCGCTGTCACTTTCGCCGGACCACCCGCGAATGCTGGTATGGCGAGCCTACGCGCACAATGCGCTTGGGGATCGGCAGGCGTCAGATGCCGATTTCGAACGGGCGTTGCAGATCAACGAAAACGATACCTATGCCCTATACAGCAAGGCCAAGCTGCATCGCGCGCGCGGAGAAATAGACTCAGCAGCGCGCAACTACGAAAGGGTTCTTGAGATTGCGCCTGACCATCAGAGCGCGATGAAGGACCTCATTAATCTGCGTCTTGGCCAGAGTGAATTTAACAACGTAGAAAACCTACTGGATCAGGCTGCATTGACATGGCCCGAGAAAGAGTGGGTCTATACCTATCGCCTTGGTTATGAGCTTAAGTATTCCGGCGACATGGACATCGCGCTATCGACGGCAAAGATGGCAGTTGAGCTTTTCCCAAAGTCGTCGGAAGCCCTTTTGTTTCTTGCCGTTACAAATTTTCGGTTGGGATACGATGCCGACGGGATTGCAAGTGTCGAAAAATACGTGGCGTTGGAAAACCAAAACCAGAGCTTCTTTGAAAGACTAATGCTAACGGTCCCGAGTTTCCTCGTGGTTGGGCAGAACACGGAGTGGATTGCGCGCGCTGTTCTTTACGCCGGCATTGGAAAGACCCAGCTTGCGACAGCTGAGATAAAGTCATTTCTGGACGCGACTGGGGAGAACGGTCTAAAAGTCGTGTTGCACGGGTTCGAACAGGAGGGGTTTCCGATTTCCAAAGACGCGTCTGATGGCGTGCCGGAGGCGATGGATGCCCTGATTGCAGATTACGTCGCCAAGAAACAGGCCGAAGTCGGCCTGAGCCACCTCGTCTTTCCTGATCAACCCAAGCTCTGAGCCACCCCGTGTCAATTTGCGCCCCCAAACCTGATTGATCCCAAACCAATCCTGCTATAAGCGGGCCCTGTCACATCAGAGTCACCCGTGAGGCGTCGTTGCCTCGTAACGGCTCGGTGCCGGTCTTCAGCATTGGCACATACTCTTGGATCGCACGCCCCGAAAGGCTTTAAAAAAGGTAAGGGAATATGGCAGAAAATTCGAACTTCGATATATTGTATACCATTGTAGACGAAGCGCCCGAGCTGGCGAGCGCGTCGTTCCTGCCCATCATCCGCAAGTTCGCATCATCGGCGGGCGTCAGCGTTGGCACCAAGGACATTTCGTTGGCCGGGCGCATCATCGCGACCTTCCCCGAGAACCTGACCGAGGCGCAGCGAATCACCGATGATCTGGCTGCTCTGGGCGAGCTGGTGAAGACGCCGGACGCCAACGTGATCAAGCTGCCGAACATTTCGGCCTCGGTCCCGCAGCTGGTGGCGGCCATCGAAGAACTGCAGTCGCAGGGCTATGACATTCCGAACTACCCAGAAGAACCCTCGACCGATGACGAAAAGGCGATCCGTGCGCGCTATGATGCGATCAAGGGCTCGGCAGTAAATCCGGTTCTGCGCGAAGGCAACAGTGACCGCCGCGCGGCGCGGGCAGTAAAGAACTACGCCCAGAAGAACCCGCATTCGATGGGTACGTGGGCGTCGGACAGCAAGACCAAAGTGTCCTCGATGCCGGGCAATGATTTCTATGCCAACGAAAAGTCAGCCACCATCACCGCCGCGCAGGCCGGGGATGCGAAGATCGAATTCGTGGGCAAAGATGGCAGCGTGACCGTTCTGAAAGACGGCTGGCCGCTGGAAGAAGGCACCGTCGCCGATGCGACCTTCATGTCGGTCAAGGCGTTGTCGGCGTTTCTGGCCGAGGCCATCGAAGACACCAAAGCAGACGGCACCATGTTCTCGCTGCATATGAAAGCGACGATGATGAAGGTCAGCGACCCGATCATCTTTGGCTATGCGGTCAAGGCGTGGCTGGCCCCTGTGTTCGAGAAATTTGGTGCGGAACTGGATGCGCTGGGTGTGAACCCGAACTCGGGTCTGGGCGATCTGCTGGAACGGGTTCAGGGCAATGCCGAAATCATGGCCGCTATTGATGCGCTGAAAGGCGACCGCCCGTCCATGTATATGGTCGACAGTGACAAGGGCATCACCAACCTGCACGTCCCGTCGGACGTGATCATCGACGCCTCGATGCCTGCGGTGATCCGCGCGGGTGGCAAGGGCTGGGATGAAACCGGTGCCAAGGGTGACACGAACTGCGTGATCCCCGACCGCTGCTATGCGCCCGTTTATGATGAATCCATCAAGTTCTTCAAAGCCAATGGCGCGCTGAACCCGGCCACCGCTGGGGCCGTGGCCAATGTCGGCCTGATGGCACAGAAGGCCGAGGAATATGGCTCGCACCCGACCACTTTCCAGGCCCAGGCCGATGGCACCATCCGCATCGTTCTGGCCAATGGCGAGACGTTGCATTCCCATGAGGTCGAGCAGGGCGATATCTGGCGCTCCTGCACCGTCAAGAAGGCCCCCATCGAGAACTGGATTCAGCTGGCCATGGACCGTCAGCGCCTGACGGGCTCCGAGGCGATCTTCTGGCTGGACGCAAACCGCGCCCATGACGCCGAGCTGATCAAATACGTCAAACCGGCGCTTGAGGCGGCTGGCGTGGCAGACAAGTTCCTGATCATGGCCCCGCGCGAGGCGACCCGCCAGTCGCTTGAGACCATCACGGCGGGCAAGGATTCGATTGCGATCACCGGCAACGTGCTGCGGGACTATCTGACCGACCTGTTCCCGATCCTGGAACTGGGCACCTCGGCCAAGATGCTGTCGATCGTCAAACTGATGAATGGCGGCGGTTTATTTGAGACGGGCGCGGGCGGATCAGCCCCGAAACACGTGCAGCAGCTGGTCGAGGAAAACCACCTGCGCTGGGACTCGATGGGTGAGTTCTGTGCGCTGGGTGAATCCCTGAACTTCCTGGCCGACAGCAAGGGCAACGCCAAGGCGGGTGTTCTGGGCGCAGCCGCTGAGGCCGCGACACAGGGCATTCTGGACAACAATAAATCGCCCAGCCGGAAGGTCGGTCAGCCGGATAACCGCGACAGCCACTACTGGTTTGCGCGCTACTGGGCCGAAGCCCTGGCCGCGCAATCCGACGATGCCGATTTGGCGGCAGAGTTCGGCCCATTGGCAAAAGAACTGGTCGAGCAAGAGGGCCAGATCCTGAATGAACTGGCAGCAGCCCAAGGTGCCCCGGCCGACCTGGGCGGCTACTACCACACCGATCCGGCAAAGGCTGCCGCCATCATGCGCCCCAGCTCCACGCTGAATGCCATTATCGGTTAAGTGTCAAATTCAGGGGTTGTGCGGCCCCTGTGATTGCAAAAAACCGGCCTGAAAGGGCCGGTTTTCCTTTTCCCAAATTAGAAAAGGGCCGACCCCCATAGCCAGCCCCTTTCTGAGTGAGTGATGGGGCTTTCGCCTCACCGGTGTAGTTGAGATTGATAGTATTGATTGGGGCCCGGCTGGGTATTGGGGGTTTCCCGTAGTGCGCATCTTTTTTCGCGCAAAGAGCAGACCTGAAAGACGTTTAGCCCATACAACACTAACGGCTATCCACATTTGACTGCAAACAATCAGCGCGAAGAAATCGATTCGTTTCCAAATAAAAAATGGGCCGATCCTAAGACCGGCCCAAGTAAAAGCGTAAACCGAGGGATCAGTTTGACGCTGCATTCAGTTTCTGGTTCTGTTCGCGCAGAGTATCCGAGATGATCGCATACCATTCGCCAGATTCGCGCATCTCGTTGAGACCTTTGTTCATCATCGCAATATACTCCCGCGCGAACGGGTTGGTGCGATGGGCAAGGAAGCTCATAGACGACAAGGTCGAAACATAAGGGTTTTCGACGATGTCAGACGAGGTCAGTCCCATGTCATTCATCGTAGACGCGAACAGTTCAACTTCGAACGCGGCTACGTCCACGGTACCGGTCAGAACGGCGTCCAGACATTCCCGTGCGGTGTTGGGTTGTACAACGGTGGTATTGGTGCGGTTCAGACCGACTTCCTCCAGAACGACCATGCTCCAACCGTGCATACGGCAGATGGTTGAGCCTTCCAGATCTTCAAAGGTTGTCGCATTTGCATAGTCGCTTTCGGGCAGTGTGTAGAAGCCGCCAACGACGTCATAAACCGGAACTGACGCGACAAACTGTGTGCAGCGGGCTTCGGTTTCTGCCGACCATTCGTACGAGCGGTTGGTGCAGTCCGGGACGGTCCACGCGATTGAGATATCGAACGCGCCCAACGGCAATAGTGTATCCAGGTGCGAGCTCCAGTCGTCGACAAAGCTGACCGAATAATCACGGCTGTTTCCGGCACGCTGCAGGCTGGTCGTGGCCAGACGGGTCATGATGCCGCCGCCGCCCAGCGACTCGGTGGTAAACGGCTCCCAGCCGTTGCCAGCCACCATCTTGATTGGGGGCGCATACACATTTGAACGCTTGATGCTTGCTGCGCGCTGCTCTTCGGCTGCGATCAGTTCCTGCGCGCTTTGACCATTGGGCAGGCTGCCGTCTTCACAGGGCAGGGCCAGAACCAATCCCGGCTCAAGCGCACCGGGGTTCGAGATGATGTTCCGGTTCGCGTTAAAGATGGGCTGGTAGTTCGAAGTTCCATAAGCCGCGATGGCAATGGTCGCCATCGTGTCACCATCGGTGACCGTGTAGTTTGAACAGGCTTCCTGCGCGGCTGCGGCACCCGCGCTCAGGGTGGTGACGGCGGTGGCCGACAGTACTGCTCTTTTCAGTTTCTGATCCAACATGTCCACTTCCTCCAGACTTTTATTTTATCAGGCCTTTTCTGGGCCTTAGCCATTTTCCATTTGATAGCGCAGGGCGGTCGACACGATGTCACGCCACTCGCCAGATTGCTGCATGATCGCCAGACCCTGGTTGAGCGTCTCAAGGATCGCTTCCCCATCCGGATTATCTTTGTGGGTCATGACGTTAAGCGACTTGATCGCCGCCAGGTTGGGGTTTTCGATAATACGGTGTTCGTAACCCAGCCGCCCGATGGCTTCGACGGCGACATGGGCCTCGATCGCGATGATGTCAGCGGTCCCATCCATCAACGCGTGAAAGCAGTCGTCCGGTGACACGGGGCGCACCAGCTCAATGGCGGGTTCATAAAGGCCAACCGCATCCATATGCGACAAGGACCAGCCCTCGGGACGACAGATCGTTGCACCCGCAAAATCTGAATAGGTCAAAGTCAGCTCATACCCCGAACCTTCGCGGGCAAAAAAAGTATCTACAACCTCATAGAAAGGATTTGAAAAGTTGTAGGTTTCACAGCGCCCGCGATCACTTTCGGACAGGGCTGCCGCGTCGTCACAGTTTGGACGGGACCAGGGGAAGGTCGCGTCAAAGGCCAGAGTCGGCATCAACAGGTCCAGATGTGAGGACCAGTCATTGACGAACTGAATCTTGTAACCTTGCTCGGGCGCGGCGCGCAGCATCGCGGTTTCCACGAGGTTTGTGTAAAGGCCACGGTTCGGAAGCGCTTCGTCCGTGAATGGTGCATAGTTGCCGCCGGTGATCATCAAAAGCTGACGGTCACGAACTTGGGTGCTGTCCTCGCCTCCGGCATTCCGGATCAGTGCAGCCGCTTCAATCCGGGCCGCTTCGATTTCTTCCTTGGCGGCTGCTTTGGCGGCAATCACAGCCTCTTCGCTAGTTTTTTTTGCCTCCGCCTTTGCCGCAGCAACCTGCGCTTCGGCCTCGGCAACGGCCTTTGCTGCCCGTTCCTCAGCTGCTTTTACCAGTTCTTCGGCCATTTCAGCAGCAATGCGGCCCGCCTCCGTGTCCGGCACCAACGCCTCCAGCCCGAGGTCTTCGCGGCATGGGAAGGTCAGGATATCGCCAACCCGAATAATATTCGGGTTTGAACCGATTACGTCCCGGTTCGCGGCAAACAGAGGCCGGAAATCCTCGGTCGCGTAAGCTGCAATGGCCAGCTCCCGCAGGCTGTCGCCACGTTTGATTTCATAAGTCGAGCATGCCTCCTGAGCCGAGGCCGCCCCGGTTGCGGCTGCAAGAGCCAGGCTGGATATGATCAGATGGTTTCTCATTTGTCCTGTTTCTCTGCCTTGTTTAGGGTCTTGCCGGTTTGATCACGGCGATTGAAATGTTGTCCTGGTCGGGGTCGCCCTTGTTCAGAACCGCCTGCAACAGCGCGTCGGCAATATCGCGGGCAGGGGACTGTGACAGGGTATTCGCAAGAGCTTCGATCTCGGGGTTGCTAAGGGTCTGCAAGCCATCGCTTCCCAAAATCAGGATGTCAGATGCAACCAGTAGCAAAGGGTCTTCGGGGCAATCCACTTTGGGAATCGCCGCCCCCATGATGACCGAGGTCAGCTGGTTGCGATCCGGGTGGGCTTGTGCCTGCTCTTGGGTCAATTGACCGTCGGCCACCTGCTGGTCGATCACCGGTGCCATGGAATGATCTTCGTTGATCTGGCGCAGGCGACCGTCGCGCAACAGATATAGCGGGCTGTCCCCGATGGATATCCAGTACAGCTGGTGATCAAGCACGAGTACGCCCAGCAAGGTTGACCCCAGCTGAATACCCTGTGCCTCGCTATACCGTGCTACAGCGGCGTTCGCCTGCATGGCCGAAATGGGCAGAGCGTCGAGCAGAGCGCCTTCTTCCACATCCTGACCATAAAGAAGATCATCAAAAATCTCGCGCCAGCTTGAGATCACGAGGGCAGACGCAGCTTCACCCGCATCATGTCCACCCATTCCGTCTGCGACAACGACATAGCCCAGATCGGCCGTGTCGAAGACCCGTGCGGCGACGGCGTCCTCCTGCGTGTCGCGCCGGCCCTGATCCAGGACCAGCGCAATGTCATATGCAGGGGTTGCCAGCATCAATCAGCATCCCGCCAGTCAAAGCCGTCATCACAGAACGCCGTGAACCGGATCGAGGTTTCGCTGATGCGGATCAGATCGCCGCTGGACAGCGCAACGGTGCTGAGAACGGGCTTGCCATTCAGACGCACAAGGTTGGCTTTACCACCATGACCCAGATAGCATTTGCGGTCTTCAGGGTCATAGGCGATCACTGCGTGATTGCTGCGGGAAATACCGGTGTCGCCAAAATCAAGCTGGATGGCCTGATCGTCGTTACGACCGATCTGCATCAGACCTTCGGTCACGGTGATGCTGGTGCCGCGGCCCGGGCCGTTGGTCACAACCAGCCAACCCACAGGATATGTCTGTTCGGTCGAGGTTGGCTTTGCGACAGGATCAGAGGTTTCGATCAACTCCTGCACATGTGTGTCGCCCCGTTCAAATCCCAGGAACGTGGTTTTGACACGCCCACGCCGCTCGGCGCTTGGGGCAGGGGCCGCGACGGGCGCTTCCGATTCGACCATCGTGGCAACCGGTTCAGGCTGCGGAGCCGGGACAACGGCTTCGACCTCTGGCTCTGGTGCCGGAGCGGGGGCCTCCATCTCGGGTTCAGGCGCGGGTTCCGGCATAACCTCGACGATTTCGGGTTCCGGTTCAGTCACTTCCACTTCGGCGACTTCCTCGGGTTCGGAGGCCATTGCCGGTTCGGGAACGATTTCAACCACCGCCTCGTCCTCAGCGATGGACGCTTCGGCAACTGCGGCCAGCATATCGTCTTCGGTCGACAACATGTCATCCGTCTCCAGACGAAGGGTCACGACGGGGCTAACCTCCGGAGCTTCCGGTTCAGGGACTTCGGCCTCGGAGATATCGGTTTCGATCGTCTCGTCCGCGAATTCCGGCATATCTTCTTCGGGAAGCAGATCGTCTGTTTCCTCATAGCTTTGCGGCGCCATATTGCCACCACCCAGAGCCGCGCGCAGGGCATTGAAATCCGCTATGGGCTCCGCTTTTTCTTCCTGCTCTTCAGGGGCTTCAATCGTCTCTTCCGCGTTAGCCTTGCCGGCACCTTCGAGAAGCCGGCTGAGAGGGCTTTTATATTTGAACATGGTGTCGACACCTTCTTGAATTCTGGCACGGGACCTGTCCCGTGGGGCTGCAACTGGCCTTCGGCCCGAGGGTCCGAAGAGACTGATGAAAGGAAACAGGGAAACTTTTACCTATCGCGACGGTCCGGTTCCCGTCGGGGTGACGATGTTGGCCGTCACCCTCAGCACACACACGCTGGCGAATTTCACATCAAGAACCGGTCGAATTACTCCTGTGCAAGCTGCATCACTGCAGCCGTTTCAGTGCCATCGCGCAGGACAGACATCTCTGCGTTGGGCAAGTTTTCGGTAACAAGCTGGGTAAGAACGCCGTCAAGGCTTTCCGGGGCATCGATTGACAGGCCTGTCTGCGTCTCGCTCAGCACCACATCACCCGGACGCAGATCACCTGCGCTGCCCTGCGGAACTGAGGACACGACGGTCTGCCATCCGTCCTCACCTGCGTTGCGCACTTCGAAAGTTATTCCGTTTTGCAGGCCGAACATCCGGTGCGCGGGCAAGGCCAGCAGCCCGTTTTGTGCGCGTGTTTCGCCGCGTGCGCGATACCGGACTGCCGCGCGGATGTATCCGTCTGGATCGACCGAGAACTTCTCCATCGCCTGCGCCACAAATTCAATATCTGCGCGCACCGGTTCACCATTGAGCGTAAAGATTGTCGCTCCACGCTGTACCCAGTCACCGATCATTGACAGATCGGTGCCCGGATCGACCGCCGTGATCGTATAGACGCTGCCAGTTGAAACACGGCGTTTGGACAATGTGAACGGGATGTCCACGTCCCAGTGACCATAAGCCATCTGGTTTTCGACCAGATTTACAGGTTCAACAGGGGCTGGAGAGGTTTCTGGTTCTGCTGCAAATTCTGTGGAAGCAATTGGTGCGTCTTCTGAACCGGCGTCGATTGCAACCGTTTCGGCGGGTGAGGCTTGATCCGCAACCGCGACCTCAACTGGCGCTGTGTCTGACTCGATCACCTGCTCGATAGGTTGATCCTGAGCCGCCTGAGTTTCAGGTTCCAATGCAGGCGCGACCAATTCTGGCTCTGTTTCTGCATTGATGGTCTGCTCGACCGGTTCCACTTCTGCTTGTACCGGAGTGGTATCTTCCGTCGGCTCTTCGGCCGGTTTTAAAACTTCAGCCAATGCGGCCGGTTCATCAGTAACGGCTGCGGTCTCCTCAGATTCTGCTGGCGCTTGCGCCGGGGTGACATCGGTCGCTGATGTCTCGTTCGTCATAACAAAGAAACCACCTGCGGCAACCGCGGCCAGCACGAGGGCAACCCCCGCGATCATCCGACCGCTGCCTCCGGATCCGCTTTTGACAACAGTGTCAACGGCCACCGGCTCGCTTTCCTTGGGGGCGAATTCGGCCAGTTTGTCGTCCGGCTTTTCTTCGTTGCCCAGAACCAGATCCGCATTCCCGGCCAATAGCGCAGTCACAACTGCCTCGGCGTTCTCGCTTTCGGCCTTGATCCGCTCTTTCTCGGCTTCCTCATCCTTGCGATCCATTCCAGCAATCACTGAAATCGGACGGTAGGCGAATGTTTCGAACTTCACACCAGGGCCACGGAACATGCGTAGCCAGTCCAGCGCGGACTGAAGGCGGTCCGTCGCATGGACCTCCATTGCTCTGTCGATCGCCTCCAGGAACCCTTTGGGATATCCCTGATAGCGCCCGGTCAAACCACGATAAGGGTCAGGCTTGCCGCTGTTGAATGCGTTCAGGCGGGTTTGCCCATCAATCGGGCGTTCGCCGCTGATGGCGTGATACAGCGTAGCCGCCAGCACGTACAGGTCACTGCTGGGCCCCTGATCCGCGCCTCGCACATAAAATTCGTGTGGGGAATAGCCATCCTTGATCACACGCAGGGTCAGCAGTGCTGCCGACTGTTGCGCCGCCTGTTCGCGCGCGGCCCCAAAATCTATCAGCACCGGATCGTTGTTTTCATCGATCAGAATGTTGTCGGGCGAGATATCGCGATGCAACATGCCGCTTTGATGAATGAAAGACACGGCGGACAGCATCTTTTCGGTGACCTGAACGATAAAATCCGGACCTGCGTCGTTTTTGGGGTTCTCTACATAATCCAACAGATCGCATCCACGGATCAGATCCATTGCGATATAGGCGGTGTTGTTGTCCTCGAACACCTGATGCACGTCGACGATATTGGGATGGACCAGCCGCGCATGGTTGCGGGCTTCCTGAATGAAAAGATCGATGATGGCGCGCAAATCTTCCTGATGATCCGGATTGGCCGGTTCGACCAGATCGCCGTTCCTCTGACACAATGCGCCCGGATAGCACTCCTTGACGACAACGTCGCGTTCAAGGCTGTCGCGCGCCAGATACGTGATACCAAAACCGCCGTTGCTGAGATAACGGAGGATTTCATACTGCCCCCGCAGCAACTTGGCACCTGGCTGAAGCCCGTCGACCTGAGGTTCGTCTTGCGCTGCACCTACAGCGTGGCTGTGACCCATTTTCTTCCCGCCCATTTTGCACAATCTGCGGTATGGATAACCAGGCATTCCGCCCGAGCACTCACAACCAAACACAACCGCAGGACACTTAATGAACGTTAGACGGTTCAAATTTGACTTTATTGGGGCCGCCGCATGGCTTCACTATGGATCAATTTCTCGATAATCGCACATTTTGTGAGTATAGACCTGAGTCCAACAATATGTTGTAATTCGAGGGCGAGAAAATCCACCCTTATCCTAGCTAAAATCTCAATTGGTTCCTGATTTGGAAACAATGACGACCCGATTCTAAGCCACCCGAATCGGATCGAAATGACTCAATTCAGGCGGGAATCGTCAGGTTCCGGTGCGGGGAGGGGCGGTTGCGACCGTGCTGCCAGCCCATGCCAGACTGTCGCTCAACTGCGTCAGAATGCTGATCGCGTCCTTCAAAGGCGCATCGCCGCTTTCGAATTGAAGCAGCAACAGCAGGTCCGTGGCCTTTTCAAACTCGCCCGGTATCCAGTCTGCTTCGGGATCAATCTCGGAGCCGCTTTCCAAACGTTCGGCAAAATCCTCGACGATCTCCTGACAGCTTTGCAGGAATGCGGCAGGCTCCATATCAGTGTTTTCGCGCAGATCTTCGTAGATGCTGGCAATTGCTGCCAGCCAATCCTCGAGAATGGGGTTATCCAGGGCGGGCAGGGCGGTTTCCAAAGTTGCGTGCAGAGAGACACCATCCTTCGGTTCTTCCTGTGCGTCCTGGTCGTCCAGATCAGAGAGGTAGGGCAGAAAGTGATCTGTTAAATCCGCCCGCGCCGCATCCAGATCTTTGCTACGGTAGTTGGCTGCCAGCGTCAGCACGTGTTCGGCCAGATTTTGTCCACCGCAGGTTTCCCACAGGTCGAAATCCGGCTCGGGCTCTTGTGCCATGGCACGCACGGCAACCGGTGTTCCAATGGGAACAACCGCCTGAAACAGGTTTTCAGTGGATTTGACCAAACGAGACACAACCCGATCCAACGCATCCCGCACCGGTGGCAGGTCAGCGTGAGTTACCGCCAAAAGGCTGTTGTCACGCAGCTTTTGCGGAGCCTGAGACCACAGATGGCGTTCGGTTTCACGCCACGCATTGGTGCCATTGGTGCACCAGATGGCGCAGTCAACATATTCCAGAAGGTCCAGAGTTTGTTTGTAGCTCTCATCCAAAGCGCCTGACCCTGGCAAATCGAACAGCGAAATCTCTTGCAGGGCAGGGGTGTTCAGACCGACAGAGATGAAATCGGGTTCGTCTTCTGCTGCTTTTTCAAGCACGATGCCGGAATAGGTTTTCGGATCTTTTCCCCACCAGCCCACGGTTGTCTCGGGCGCGTCAGCATAAGCCACGATGACAAGCGGCAATTTCAGGTGCTGCGGACCTGTGGGCAAAACATCAGCCCCGGCCAACATGTTGGCAAGACTGGATTTGCCCGCCCCGAATTCTCCGGCGAAACCAATCGACACCGCATTCGACAACCTTTCGGCATGGGCCAGCGCGCGGGCGCGCAACTGCTCCAGCTCTGCCGAAGCGGGTGCTTTCTCGGTCACGTTCAAAAAGCGCTCCAGCTGACGCACTTCCTGTTCGGTTCCGGGGAATTCTATCATTCTGCAGCCTCTGCCTGTCGAATGTCCGCAGGCGACGCCCCGCGAACCGTGTCAAGTTCATCTACAATACGGCGCGCCTGGTCAACCGCAAGTTGCGCTTCAGCGCGCGCATTTGCACCATCGGGGTTACTGCGCTGCTCCAGATGTCCAGCCAGCAACGCCAAGTAATGATCGAGGACCGTTTTCATCCGGTCAGACAAATGGCTATGCGCGGTATCGACCAAATCGTCGCCGATCATCTCGAACTCCTGCACGATCATCCGTTCGGCCCGGTTCAGCACGCTGCGCCGGGAAATCAGCCGCGACAGCCAGTTGACCCGCAGCTCCACCGTGATGCCGCGGGTCAGGGCGCTTGTGTCCGGGCGGAACCAACGCACGGCGCTGGTGTTCATCCGGTTGTCCGCCGGTTCCTGCCACCCGGGTAGGGCACGCAGGGCCGAGTTGCATTGCATGTCAATCGCGTACAATTCGCTGAGCATGCGTTGGCGCACGACCTGCGTCGCGCCCTGCACCAACTCGCGCATCCGTTCTCGCAATGGGGTAAAATTCAACTCGGTTTCACCATCCTTGGCCAGCAGAGGAGACTGCCCATTCGGACCGCGCACAACGATCGAGACAGCCTCGGCCACGGTATCGTCCATCACACCGCGCAGATTGGCCAGAACATCATCCATGTCTTTGACAATGGTTTCGGTCTTCTCGGCGATCATTGCTCGCAAATCGGCCAGAGTCTTGTTGCTGTCGTCGGCCTCATCAACTCCGGGACCTTGCTCGGCTTCCAGCGCACGCAACCGGGCAGCGCTGCGTTCCAATTCTCCATTGGCAAAGCTGCTCAGGTGTTGCCAAGCCATCCGCAATTGTTCGTTGCGCGGACCCTCGGTGAGGGCGCGTGTCACATGACGACGCAAATCCGGCAAACCCGACGCAATCATCGCCGCAAACCGCAGAACACCTTCGCGGCTGATCGGGCCTGGGCCCTGTTTGATCTCTTCGACACCTTCCAGATATTGCTTCATCTGCTCCGGATGCGCACGCAACCAGGACAGCACCTGGTCATGATCGACCCCGGTGTCGTCGCCCGTCAACGCGTAGTGCGCCCATTGAGCGCTGCCCATCAAAACGTCGATCTCCGAGTTTCCAAGCGCCTGCGACAAACCATCCACAACATCGGCGCGCACTTTTGATGCATCTTCCGGGCCACCGCCCAATTCATCTACCCGGTTAATGAACACAACGATCTGCCCAAGTTCCAGCGCCTGCATCAGGCGGAACAGTTTCAAATCTGCGCGGGACAAAGCCTGATGAGCCGACAGTACCACCACAAAGAAATCGGATTCCTTGAGGTATTGCCGCGAAATCTCTTCGCGGATCAAAAGCGGATCGTTGACGCCAGGTGTATCGGTGACGGTGACCGGATACGGGAAATGGCCGAGTTCAAAATAAACTTCGGCTTTGCGTGTTATGTCGCTGTAAAGTCCGCGATCCGATCCGGGATCATAAGTGCCTTCTTCCGTCGGATCATCACCAGCACAGACATAGCGCGCCAGATCGTCCGAGTTCAGTTCATCCAGATCGTGATGCTGGCCCAGCAGATGCTTGTAGCTTTCGCCCAGACGCAGTTTCGCGCGAGTCTTCATCGCCTCGACCTGCTCTTCGATCATCTCGCGCTTATAGCTGTCCTCTTCATCCGGGAACATGTTGCGCAGCTCTTCGCCTTCGGCGATCAACGCCTGCCATTGGCGGTTATCAAAGAAGTGAAACTCGGCCCCGTTCGTCCGACCCGAAGGATGACCGAAATGCATATCTGTGATTACGGTCGTCCAGGGATTCACATCCGAGGGCAAATACTCGGCCTGACCGGTAAAACCATTAATCAGGCGCGACTTTCCGGCTTTAATCTGACCGACAAAAGCGATCGAAGGTTTGAGATTGGACAGATCGTCGACAATGCGCGAAATAAAGTGGCGGGTCTCATCATTGCTGGACCCGTTCATGTCTTCGGCGATGCGAATTAGCTCGCGGCGGTTAAATTCACTCATAAGCTTTACCCTGGTAACTCGTATTTTTAGACTGGTTTAATAAAAAGGACTAGATTGGGCGGGATCGCGGTCATTCGGCGGCGCGCAGAGATTTCCAGATGTTGACCACAGCCCCAAGTTTTCGGGTGTCGTGCAGTGCAATCGCGGTTTGTTCCCCATCGCGCAAAACGGCCAAACCGGTACCCTGACCGCCTGATGGGCGCATCACGATCAACTGTGGAGGGGTTAAAGTGCCATCCCCATCCGATTGCCAACCGTCCAGATCACGCAGGAACTCCGACAAGTCCTTCGCCTTTGGATGCAAAGGTTGATCTGCATCGCATACGCCATCCAACCGCATATCAGTCGCATCGTGCGACCCTGCAAGAACCCGCCCGCGCGCGTGTTTCGCCGACGCCTCATAGAATTGTGCGGCCAATCCTTGAGTGTCCGGTTCGGGTGTTGCGGTGGGGACGACGGAAATTTGTGGTTCTTTCGGGAATTCGATCTTTGCACAAGCCGCTTCAACCTCGGAATAGGTGATGCCGACATCATCCGCCTCCAAGATCGCGTCCGGGCGTTTTGAGACCAGTTCGAGCGGCCCGGGCGCCGCAGCTATATCCGTCATCAAATGCGCCAGCTTTTCGGTAAGATCTTTGCGAGCCTCGGTCTCAAAATCTGGAATGGGTCCCGAGACACAGCGAAACACATCCGTGATCCGAGAGCTGTTGACCTCAATAGCCAGAACTGAGCCATCAGCCGCGGTAAAGTCCAACCTGCGTGGGAGGATGGTGCCGCGAATGGTTCCCAGCACCTCCTGACGTCTTAGCTCTGCGCTATCGCCCGACAGATAAACCGACGGCGACATCCGAGCCACGGATGTTCGCCCGATATCCCCGAGCAACTCAAGTATTTCACCGTCCATCATAGCGTGACCCCCTCTGGCCCCGTCTAAACCTCGGCCGCAACGCGCCTGAGGCTAAGATGTGCTTTTGTAAGTGTTAACCCGATATTTGCGTTTTCCTGGCAGATGTAACAGACCACATGATCGGGATAATCCTGCGTGCGCAGGAAGATGTGCAGACGATCATTCGAAAACACCGCGATTTCCCCAAATCCCGGATGCTCGACATTCTCTGTCTCAGACTCTTTCAGCATTTTCTCAAAGGCTCGCACGCCTCGCCCCTGAAACAAGTTGGCCACAGCCAGCGACAGGCTTTCCAGCGCGTCGCCATCTGTTGAATTGGGCGCGTTCGATCCCAGCAACATGCCGGTCTCCATGTCAACATACCCGGCTGCAAGGCAGTCGGGTATGGTTTCAATGGCGGCGGCCAGAGCACCTTCAATGGACATCAGACGCCTCGCGTTTCAGGCAGGCACTCGGGCAAAACCCTAAAGAACATGCCATTCCGCTCTGCCTTGATTGCCGCTTGTCGGGATCACCGGTGCATCTCCTTTCTCGGTCCGCGCATGGTATTCCCGTGCGATTTCATCATATTCGCTCAGGAAAGCAGCGAAGGCGCTTTGCAATCCCTTGGCATCTTCCGGCAGAGGTTCCCGCGCCGAAAACTCGTTCCACATGGCTGTCGCGCTCAGCGGTTGATCCGAGGTGTCTTGCACTTCTCTTGCTGGCTCTTCGACCTGTTCGACCTTGGTGTCTTTTGTGTCATCCACAATCGACACGACACGCACCGGGGCCAAAGCACTGGATTCCGGTTCAGGTTCATAGTCTTCGCCAGACTTCTCATTCTGTTCGGTCAATAGTGCCGTGATCGATGAGACCGAGACTTCGATTCCGGAAGCTGGGGACGCTTCTATCGCCTCCTCAACCTCAGGTTCTTCGGGTGCAGCTTCGGCTTCGGCTTCCATGTCAGCAGCTTCCGGCATTTCCGCTTCATCCGAAGCAACCAGCGTCAGATCCGGGTTTTCGTGGTCGTAGTCATCGTCCATGAAGTCGAACTCATCGACGTCGTTTATCGGATCAGCCAGGGCATCCAGATCCAGCAACTCTGTGCCCTCGTCAGCAAACAGGGCACGCAGGTCATCCTTCTGGGGCGGAACGTCCGGCACCATTTCGGCGCGCAGACGCTCGGCTTCTTCTGCATCGATGCGAGGGCGTTCTGTGTCTTCGACGCGACGCTCAACCCGTGCGGGCCGAACCGGGAAGCTCGTTACAACGTCGTCATTCGTAACCTGCGACACCGGCTCAATCGGCTCTGCTCCTGGTTCCAGGTCATCCGAAACCGGTCGTGCGACAGTCGAGGCCGGTTCATCAGACATGGATTTATCGATCTGATACCGGGCAAGCTGATCGGCACGGCCATCCATGATCTGTTCGGTGATTTCAAGGAAGCTGTCCACCATCTTGCCGCCACCGCTGCGCGCCCAAAGCTCGGCATCGCCGGTTTTGTCACGTGCCATGATTGCATCGCGGGCCGAGAACAGAATGGTTCGGTTAAACAGATGCCCAGCTTCACGATTGACGCGGCGCAGCACTTTCTGGCGATCTTTTTGACCCAGCGCATCCGCACGCGTGATCAACAACAAAGACTTGTGTTGCAGCCGTTCGGGCAACGCGACCCATGTGGCGCGCTCGGTTTCGCGCCAGGCTTGTGTCGCGTGGGTGCACCATAAAACACCATTTGCCTGACCCACCGCACGTCGCCAAACGTCCGTCGAAATCTTGGGATCGGAAATTCCGGGCGTGTCGATCAGATCGACCGCTTCAAGAATATCGGCTTCCAGGAAGATACGCACAAACTGCGCATCATTGACGCCAACCTGTTCCAACTGATCTAGCGTGATATCCTGCGTACTGCCGTCGTGACGCTTGATATAGGCGGATTTGTTGCCCCAACTGAACCAGATCGGCGGCAACTGCGTCGCCGTCACCTGCGTCGGCAAGGCCTGCTTACGCAGCAAAAAGTTCATCAGAGTGGATTTTCCGGCACTGAATTCCCCCATAAGCGCAAAAACGGGTTTGCGTCGGGACCACTGCTCGATGCGGTTCCAGGCCTTGGGAGAGACGAAGCGGGTTTGTGAATCTTTTACCATAACTCTTCTTATGCTGCTTCGTTGCTGAGATCTTTGAGGATGTCGCCCAATATGTCGTCGCGCGACTTCTGCGGTTGCAGTCCGGCCGTCAATGCAGCGCTTTGCTGTCCGCTTTGATCGCCGGATTGCGAGATGCTAAGCAGCGTTTCCTTTTGCTCCTGCATGAAATCCGCAAGCGTCGACCGGACATTTTCCAACACGGCCGCGATTTGGTTTTCCTCGATATCCTTCGTGATCGAGTTCGCCTCGGATGCGATCAGACGGGTGTAATCAGCGGCGAAAGCTTCAAAACCCTTACGACGCTGCCACCATCTGCGCCACCATGTGCTTTGCAGATCCAGGGCAATCGTCCGTCCAATCCCAAGCGGCGGCGGAACACGTGGTACAATCGGCGCTTCAATGCTGAATTCGCCCAGATGATTGCCCAACAGCTGATGATACAGTGCTTCGACATCGGTGGCTGCTGTTGCGTAGAGCTGCCCAGCTTCTTTGCGCATGGCGCGGGCAAAGCTGAAATAGGCCGCTTTTTGCAACGTCCTTAAGCCAGCAGGATCGTATTGCCACGTCCCTTGTTCACCGCTTTTCTCAAGATGAGAAATCAGCGAATCCGTCGCGCGTTTCACAAAGTTTGTCTCGGCCGAGGCCAGACGCTCCAAGACTTTGTCCCTCAATTTTGTGGTAAGTTCTGCGACCTTCTTTTCGTATTCCGCTGACACGGTCGCAATCGCCTCTTCAGGGCTGGTGCCGTCCAGATCGCGAACAATACCTTCGCCTCCGGACAATGTTTTTGCGACAGCACCGGCGCGGATCTGGCTGGCGATGTTGCGCGCACGGTGACGTACACGATCCAACAGCCGTGTCCCCGCGCCTTCTGCGATACGTTCATTCATGGCCAGCAGAAGGTCCGGCAGACCTGACAGAGCCCAAATCTTGTCCAGCGACGCGGCCTGATCGCCGAACCCTGCCGCCAGATAGAATGTGTTCAGCGCCTCGCGGGAGTCTTCGGTCAATACGTCCGGATTTCCGGTCAGCGCCGCCTCGGCCCAAAGCGCGCTGCCAAATACAACGCTCGTGCTGGTGTCGATTCCGTTTTGCTTCAGCGTATCCTGAATGCGATCCCTGATTTCCGGCACTTGATTGACTGGGTCTGACAGTTCGTCGATCCGGTTGACGAACAGGATGATCTGCCGGTTCTCGAACTGCGCGATGATGCGCATCAGCGCCATGTCCATTGTGGTCAGCGCCTGACTGGCTGCTAACACAACAATGCAAACTTCAGATCCACGCAGGCTGCGCAGCGTAATCTGCTCGCGCACCATGAACGTGTCATTCACACCCGGCGTGTCGCAAAGTTTCAGCGAAATCGGATATTGCGGAATGTCCATGAACAGCTCCGCCGCCTTGGTCACATCGGCAAAACGACCAGTTTTCGGATTGATATCGGGGTCATCCTCATCCCCCAGACACACGTAGCGCTGTATCAGTTCCTCATCAAAATAGTCGTATTGGTGGCTTTGACCCAGGATCAAATCGAAGTGCTTTCCAAGACGCTCTTCCGATTTGGCTTTCATCTCACCGACCTGACGCCGGATATCATCCATTTCATCATCAGCACCGGCGCGGTTCGCCAACTCGCCCAGACGACCGCCGCCGACCATCAGATTGTCCCATTCTTCCTGTTCGAAGAACGTGAACTTTGAGCGTGTGTCGCCCGGCGTTCGTGTATTGATGTTCAGCGTGGTCACCACCGATGTCCACGGGTTCACATCCGAAGGCAGCAGATTCGGACGCCCGGCCAGGATGTTGACGATCGAGGATTTCCCAGCCTTCACCTGCCCCACAAACGTGACGCTGGCGGTGAAATTCTCCATACGCGTCTTGAGCGTTGCAAGACGGGCGGAAGAGCGCGCATCCGCCACTTCTGTCAATTGGTCGATCTGCGTTGTCAGCGCGGTCATGGTCTCTGTCATCGGGGACAGAGCTTCATTTCCAACGGACAGAAGATGGTCGTTGCGCGCCATTTATTACCCTCCGGTACCTGTTGCGGCGATATGGGTCCGAGAAAGATCCGGCATTCCGCCGTTAGACAGACCAGCCATCGTGTCGATCCGCGCAATCAAATCCAGCGCGTCTCCGAGAATTTCGGCCTCGGCACGTGGTGAGATCGAATCGAAAGCATGAGCATCGGCCAACACCTCGATCGAGCGGAACTGATCGCCGTTCTCAAGACAGGCAACGCGACGACCCGTCGGAAAGTCTTCGGATTTATGCGCGGGCAACGGCATCCTTGCATTTGCCATCAAATAACGCTCACCCGAATGGGTTTTAAGAGCGATGCCAAATCCCGTGCCGGGATATTGCCGGTTCAGCGACTTCAGCTCGCCGATGAAGCTTTCCCGGGCAAGCGAAACAGCGTCTTGCTCGGCAGCAGCGGTATGAATCTGTCTGGTCACGATATGGGACCCTTATTTCTGGAGTTGAGCAGAAACTCGTAAGATGCCGTCAGGCAAAAAGACTCATTAACTCCTGCGTCCCATCAACTACGATCACCACGGTGTTATTTTGACGCGAATAAGATTTTTTGGCGTTTGAAATGTGGCGCAAATGTGGTCCTCTACTCTGCCCAAGGTTGTATCACCATAGATTTCCAGCCAACAATCTCTCGGCGCCAAGAAAGCTTTTGACAATCTCGCATGGCGCAAGACTTTTCCTCTCGCACTCCCTCACAAGCTTTGCTATGCACCGCCTCATTGCGATGTTTTGGCATCGGGATGCGGGTGTGGCGAAATTGGTAGACGCACCAGATTTAGGTTCTGGCGCCGCAAGGCGTGGGGGTTCAAGTCCCTCCACCCGCACCATTCTGTTTTCATGAACATATCTTGCATCTTGCTCGATCCACCTCTTTGGTTGATCTTGAGAGCTTCACACTTTCACGTTCTGTTTCGTTTCAACGGTCCCTCCACCGTTGTGCGCACCTTGAATTTGCCTTTTGGTTAGCCTGCGCTTGGTACTTTTGAACCATCGCCAACGTCTTGCGGCCGGTGACGGCCTGAATTTCGGTGTCCGTGCAGCCTGCTTCAGCCAACAACCGGGCTGCTGTCTAGCGCCATCCGTGTGGAACACGGCGATTGTCTCCGTGCATGACGCCAATGGCATTGCGAACCTCCTCGACGGTTTCTTGAACGCCCCGCTTGCCGATCGGCTGCGTCAGTTTCTTAGACAGGATATGTTTGCCATTCTAGGGAAGAAGCGCGAGATATGACTGCAATCGCTTCGGGCAGTAGATCCAGATCTTCTGGCCGGCCTTGTCCTGCACAACGCGCATGAACTCGCCGTCGAAGTCATTCCAAATCACTTTGGAGCAATCACCAATGCGTTGACCGGTCCCTACCCCGAGCTCACACGCAGTACGGGCCGTTGTCGCGTCGTGCTTCGCGCGATAGGCCTCATATGCCTCTAACGCCCTGTCCGGCCACGCTTCGTATTCGCTGCCTTTGAGATTAGCGAGATCGACAACGAGGTTCCGATCTATCCACTCAAGATCGACGGCCAGCTTGCATAGAATCGAAAGAATGGCGACGCGCTCATTGGCTTTTGACAAAGTGTCCTGCAGTGCATCACGCGCGGCGCTTGCGACGGAAGCGACACTTATCGTTGTCGCCTAAACTCAAACAGAAATTGAACCAGAGCCTTCGCTATGAAATTACCTCAGGATTCCGGAAAACTGTGACGACGGACACCCTCGATAGGCCGCAGTGCCTTAATAGTGAATGATCAATTTATTCCAAGTGGTTCGGGCAGGTGCATTGCGCTTGCCGTCGCGGGTCGCCCAATATTCGCGGCTGAGCTTTTTGGTATCCGGATTATCCGGTAGACCCGCACAGCACGCCGCGGACAAGTATGTCCCAAATCATCCAGACCGGCCAAACGCAAAAGGCGACATACTAAACCGGTCGTATGCCGCAATTGCAATTCGGCTGGCACCTTCACGTCAGGCAAGTCTGGATGGCTGCATTGCTGAACTGTTGTTGACGCCCCCTTGCCGTTTTGGCGAACCTCAACTTGTTCAACAATGCTAAATGAGCCCTAGGGTCAGGAAATCTCGCCCATGCAGAGATACTTGATCTCAAGGAAGTCCTCGGTGCCGTATTTCGACCCTTCGCGACCCAGGCCAGACTGTTTGACACCGCCAAAGGGTGCAACCTCGGTCGAAATGAGCCCGGTGTTGATACCCACCATGCCCGATTCCAACCCTTCGGCCACGCGCCAGACGCGCGCCAGATCGCGGCTGTAGAAGTATGAGGCCAGACCGAACTCGCTGTCATTGGCCATGGCGATCACGTCATCCTCATCCTCGAACTTGAACAGGGGCGCAACAGGTCCGAAGGTTTCGTCCTTGGCCACGACCATTTCAGATGTGACGCCGGTCAGAACGGTGGGTTCAAAGAACGTACCGCCGAGGCCCGAGCGTTTGCCGCCCAAAGTCACAGTCGCGCCTTTGGAGACCGCGTCCGAGATGTGTTCCTCGACCTTGGCAACAGCTGCGTCGTTGATCAACGGGCCGGTGGTGACACCATCGCCGAAACCGTTGCCCACGTTTAGGGCCTTGGTCTTCTCGGCCAGCTTGGCTGCGAATTCGTCGTAGACGCCCGCCTGCACATAGATGCGATTGGCGCAGACGCAGGTCTGGCCGTTGTTGCGGAACTTGGCGATCATTGCGCCGTCCACGGCGGCATCCACATCGGCGTCGTCGAAGACGATGAAGGGCGCGTTGCCACCCAACTCCAGCGACATCTTCTTGATCGTGCCTGCGGCCTGACGCATCAGGATCTGACCCACGCGGGTCGAGCCGGTAAAGGTGATCTTGGCGACCTTGTCATTGGTGCAGAGCTCATTGCCCACGCCCGAGCTGTCGGTGCCGGGGATGACGTTGAACACGCCCGCCGGGATGCCAGCGCGTTCGCCCAGTACGGCCATGGCCAGTGCCGACAGAGGTGTCAACGTTGCGGGACGGGCCACAAAGGTACAGCCCACGGCCAGTGCAGGGCCAACCTTACGGGCGATCATGGCGTTGGGGAAATTCCACGGGGTGATCGAGCCCACCACGCCAACGGGCTGTTTCAGCACCACGATGCGCTTGTCCCGCTGGTGGCCGGGGATAACGTCGCCGTAGACACGCTTGGCCTCTTCCGAGAACCATTCGATGAAGGACGCACCATAGAGGATTTCGCCGCGCGCTTCGGCCCAGGGCTTGCCCATTTCGGCGGTCAGGATGGTGGCCAGATCATCGGCGTTTTCCACCATCAGATCGAACCATTTGCGCAGGATTGCGGCGCGCTCCTTACCGGTTTGCGCGGCCCATTCTTTCTTGGCCGCGTAAGCCGCGTCGATGGTCTGCGCGGTGCCCTCGATGCTGACATCGGTCACGTTGGCGATCAGATCGCCAGTCGCGGGGTTGTACACGGGAAACGTCGCCTCGCCCTCGACCCACTCACCATTGATATAGGCGTGGGTTTCCAGAAGGCTGGGATCTTTCAGCTCCAGCTTGGTCACTTTGGTATCCAGCATGTTCAGGCTCCTTTGACAGCGTCGATCGAGGCTTCGAGGATATCCATCGCCTCGGCGAAGATCTCGTCCTGCACCGTCAGCGGCGCGAGGAAACGGATTACGTTCCCATATACGCCACACGTCAGCAGGATCAATCCGCGCTTGAGCGCCTCGGCACGCACGGCGTTGGCCATCTCGGGGTTCGGAGCGCTGCCGTCGGCGGTGTTGAACTCAGCCGCGATCATGAAGCCGGGGCCACGAATGTCGACAATCTCGGGCGTGTGGGCGCGGATCGATTCCAGACGCTGTTTCAGGCGCGAGCCCATTTCATTGGCGCGGGCGCACAGGTCTTCTTCTTCGATCACATCCATCACCGCATGGGCCGCGGCGATGCCCAGAGGGTTGCCGCCATAGGTGCCGCCCAGACCGCCGGGTTGGGCGGCGTCCATCAAATCGGCGCGACCGGTGACGGCGGCCAGCGGTAGACCGCCTGCCAGACCTTTGGCCATGGTGGTGATGTCGGCGGCGACGTCATAGGCGTCCATAGCAAACAGATTGCCGGTGCGGGCAAAGCCCGTCTGCACTTCGTCGGCGATCAGCACGATGCCGTGTTCGTCGCACAGCGCGCGCAGGCCGCGCATCAGTTCGGCTGGCGCAGGGTAGAAGCCACCTTCACCCTGAACCGGCTCGATGATGATTGCGGCAACGCGGCCCGGGTCCAGATCGGCCTTGAACAGCTTGGTCAGCGCGCCCAGCGAATCTTCGGTCGAGGTGCCGTGCAGCTCAACCGGGAAGGGCACGTGGTAGGTGTCGGGCATCATCGCGCCGAAGCCGGCTTTATAGGGCTGCACCTTGCCAGTCAGCGACATGCCCATAAACGTCCGGCCATGGAAACCACCGCCAAAGGCGATCACGGCGGGGCGGCCCGTAGCGGCGCGGGCAATCTTGACGGCATTTTCCACCGCTTCGGCACCGGTGGTCACAAAGACGGTCTTCTTGGTGAAATCACCCGGGACCTTCTCGTTCAGACGCTCGGCCAGACGGATGTAGTTTTCATAGGGCAGAACCTGATGGCAGGTATGGGTAAAGTTCGCGGCCTGTGTCTGCACTGCCTCCATCACCTTGGGGTGGCAATGCCCGGTGTTCACAACGGCGATGCCTGCGGCGAAATCGATATAGCGCTTGCCTTCGACATCCCACACCTCGGAGTTTGCGGCGCGGTCCACATAGACCTGCGTCTGCATTCCCACGCCCTGCGCGATCGAGGTGTTGCGGCGTTCAGCAATCTGAGCATTCAGCATCTTGCGTCCTTTCGGGTTATCGGGCGTGCGCGCCCGCAAATCTGACCGCGCGAATGTAATGCGCACAGTCTCAGGCGAAAGCCTGTTTCTTGTGAATCGTAACCCCTTGATTTACGGTCCCGGCACCCCTCAAGTGATGCGGATAGTGAACATGAAGAACGCCAATCAGGATGATCTGACCCTTGGATTGCGCCTGCGCACCCTGCGTGAGCGCGCGGGCCTGTCGCAGCGGGCGCTGGCGAAGAAGTCGGATGTGCCGAACTCGACCATCTCGCTGATCGAGTCGGGCAAGATGAACCCCTCGGTCGGGGCGTTGCGGAGGATTTTGCAGGGCATTCCGATCAGTATGTCCGATTTCTTTTCCTTCGAAATCGAAAGCGAACAGACCGTGTTCTACGCCGCCGAAGAGCTGACCGAGATCGGCAAGGGCGGTCTGTCGCTTCGGCAGGTGGGCTCGAATCTCTACGGTCGTTCGATGATGATTCTGCAGGAGACTTATGATCTGGGCGCGGATACGGGCCGAGTCATGTATGGGCACGAGGCCGAAGAGGGCGGTATCGTGATTTCGGGCCGCGTCGAGGTCACGGTGGGCGATCAGCGCAAGGTGCTGGGGCCGGGGGATGCCTATTACTTTGACAGCCGCACACCGCACCGCTTCCGGCAGGTGGGCCCGGAAAAATGCCGGATCGTCAGCGCCTGTACACCCCCGACTTTCTGACCTTCAGCACAGAAATCTCAGCACTATGCATCATAGTGTTGCAATATCCGCCGAGTTGATCCACAGTATGATGCATAGTGCGGGAGATTCCCCGCATGTTCCAACGGGTGCCCCCCGCCCAATTCGGAGATTTGAGTAATGAAAAAGAAGCCTGCCACCCTGCCCCGCGGCTATCGCACCTGCACAGCATCGCTTGCCGTTGCCGACGTACCTGCGGCGCTGAAATTCTATGAAAGCGCCTTTGACGCCAAGATTCAGGACTATGACGCGGAAGAAGCCCCCGGGTTTGCCGCCATCAAGATCGGCAACTCGATGCTGTTCGTCACCGCCGGCTGGGGCGCGCATGTCCCCACCGTTCCCGGCACCGTCATCCCCGTTGGCCATCACATGTATGTTGAAGATGCGGATACAGCGCTGGCGACCGCTCTGGAAAATGGCGCAACCCTGATTGCTGACGCAAACGACACCTACTGGGGTGAACGTTGCGCGACCGTGGCCGATCCGTTCGGCCACATCTGGACGCTGGCGACGCGCACCGAGAACCTGAAATCCGAAGACATCAGCGAGCGCCGCAAAGCGCTGTTCCGCGCGATTCAGGATCAGGATGCCGAAGCCGTCGTCGAAACCGCAGAGCCCGTCGAAGAAACCGAGGCTGCTTGAGGCCGGACGAGGTTGGACAACGGACGGATCGTGAGGTACCGGAGTGGGTGTGTTCTTTAACAGGCTAATCATGAACGATGCACCCCTTCCCACTTTCACGATCCGCCAGAACGATCTGGCCATCCTCGCCGCCGAAAACCGGATTGGTGACTACCCGGTCGCCGTGCGCACCGCGCGCGAGGTGGTCAGCGGTGGTTTTGCCAACCAGTCGGCGCACCCCAACACCTGGACAGTCTATTTTCTGGTCGATGGCCAATGGGCGCTGGTGGAATCCACGCGTGGGCTGCGGCGGGAATGGTCCAGCCTGGACCGATTGGAGAAATGGCTGCGCAGTTGCGGCTTCCGATTCTTCTGGGTGCGTAACGATATCGACTTTGTCGAAACGCCCGGCGAAGAGCTTGCCGAGGACGAGGCCGGATAAATCAACTGCCCGCTGACAGCGGGCTTGCACTAATACGCGGTTTTATGTTCCGATGAAGAACGCCGGACCACCACGGCAGTCGCAATCGGCAAGAAAAAAGAGAAGAAACGAAAAATGACCCCCTTTGCGATAACCGGAATCCAGATGCATGTCGGCGCGCTGCAGTCGAATGTTGAGGCGATGCTGCATCGGATCGATGTTATGATGGCGCGGTTCCCCTGGACCCAGATGGCGCTGTTCAGCGAACTGGCCCCTTACGGCCCGCTCGACCGGTTTGCCCAGCCCTTCCCCAACGACGACCTGTCGCGCTTTCAGGATGCCGCGCGGCGCTATGGTATCTGGCTGATCCCCGGCTCGATGTTCGAAAAGCACGAAGACGGGCGGATTTTCAACACCTCGGTGGTGATCAATCCCGATGGTGAGATCGTCTCGAAATACTCGAAGATGTTCCCGTTCAAGCCGTATGAGCAGAGCATCGCGTCCGGAACGGAATTCTGCATCTTTGACGTGCCGGATGTGGGTCGGTTCGGTCTGTCGATCTGCTATGACATCTGGTTCCCCGAAACCACACGCCACCTGACCAGCCAAGGGGTCGAGGTTCTGCTGCACCCGGTTCTGACCGGCACGACCGACCGCGAGGCCGAGTTGTCGATTGCCAAGGCCACCGCCGCGCAGTTCCAGTGTTACGTATTCGACGTAAACGGGCTGGCTGCCGGTGGCGTGGGCCGTTCGGTGGTGGTCGATCCGTCGGCCACCGTGCTGCACCAGTCGGCCGGGCAAGAGGATATCTTCCCCATCGAGATTGACCTTGATCAGGTCCGCCGCCAGCGTGAAGTCGGGATGAAAGGTCTGGGTCAGGTCCTCAAAAGCTTCCGCGACCGCGAGGCGGATTTCCCGGTTTACGACCGGACCAGTGGGGCGGATGCTTATTTGCGTACGCTGGGCCCGCTGCGCATTCCGCAAAAAGGCGACATTGCGGGCGTCGCCGCGTCCGACCCCAGAACGGCGCTGGGATACACCGAAGCCGCCGCGTCAAAGCCCGACAATCTGTATCTCTACAAAGGGCGTTCAGGCACAGACTGATACCGGTGCAGCTTTTTGGTATCGGCAGAAAGGAAAATCTTCATGCACGGCATTTCCGATGGCGAAAAGCTCCATTCCATCTCGGATTACTACAGCGCCTCACAACTGAGGGCAGACCGATGGAGCGCGCTGCGAGAAACGGCCGAGTCGCTGGATCAGGGCGGTCGCGATAAAGACCGCGACCGCGCCCGGAATTTGCTGCAGGCGCTTGCGCCGATCGAGATGTATTTTGCCTTTCCCGGCGGATCGGCTTTCGACTATCTGCGCCGTTTGCTGGATCATGGTAACTTCGCTGATTTCTCGACCGCTGTGCGGCGGGTCTCGCGGGCACTGACCTCGGGGGCCTATCGCCGCCGCTCGATCCCTTTGATCGCGGATGAAACCGAAGGCGATGAATTCGAGGATGAGGCGGCGCAAAGCCATGAAGCCCGCGCGCTGGGGCGACCGTATTTCGAGGTGATGATCGTCGACAATGTCAACGAGCATCAGGAACGGTTCCTGCAATCCAGCCTGCAACGGATGCGCCGCAGCGAAGACCCGTTCATCTATGAGACGGTCGTGGTGCCCAGCGTCGAAGACGCGCTGATCGGGGTTCTGTTCAACCAGAACGTTCAGGCCGTCATTGTTCGCCCGGGCCTCAGTCTGAAATCCAAGAATGAAACCAACGTGTTGGGGCGCTATATCAGCCTTTATGGCGAAGGGGCCGATCTGGATGCGCTGTCGCCCTCGGAATACGGGCCGGAAACCTGCCGCCGCATCGGCAAGCTGCGCCCGGAACTGGATGCCTATCTGATCACCGACCGATCTGCCGAGGATATCGCGGGCCTTGATCTGGGTCTGTGCCGGCGGGTGTTCTACAATCAGGAAGACTTTCTGGAACTGCACCTGAACATCCTGCGCGGGGTGCAGCGGCGGTATAAGACGCCGTTCTTCACGGCGCTGAAAGAATATTCCAAACAACCCACCGGCGTGTTCCATGCGATGCCGATCAGCCGCGGCAAGTCCATCAGCCGCAGTCACTGGATTCAGGACATGGGGGCGTTCTACGGCTCGAACATCTTCATGGCCGAAACTTCGGCCACGTCTGGCGGGCTGGATTCACTGTTGGAGCCGCGCGGCCCGATCAAAGAGGCGCAAGAGGCCGCCGCACGCGCCTTCGGTTCGCGGCAGACATTCTTTGCCACCAACGGCACCTCGACCTGCAACAAGATCGTGGTGCAGGCGCTGGTACGCCCCGGTGACATCGTGCTGGTCGACCGTGACTGCCATAAGTCGCACCATTACGGCATGGTGCTGGCCGGGGCGAGCGTGGTCTATATGGACAGCTATCCGCTGCATGATTACTCGATGTACGGCGCGGTGCCGATCCGCGAGATCAAGCACAAGCTGCTGGCCCTGAAGGCCGAAGGCAAGCTGGACCGGGTGCGCATGGTGCTGCTGACCAACTGTACCTTTGACGGCATCGTCTACAACGTGCAACGGGTGATGCAGGAATGTCTGGCGATCAAGAAAGACCTGGTATTCCTGTGGGATGAGGCATGGTTCGGCTATGCCCGTTTCGCACCCAATACCCGCGTGCGCACCGCGATGCGCTCGGCCAACATCCTGCGCGATGAGCTTCGCACCGACACCCATGCCCTGGCCTATGCCAACCAGCAGAAGGAACTGGAGGGCGCGGATGACGAGACCCTGCTGAACACCCGCCTGATTGCCCCACCGGATGCGCGGGTTCGGGTCTATGCCACGCAATCGACCCATAAAACGCTGACCGCGCTGCGGCAGGGCTCGATGATCCACGTCAACGACCAGCAGTTCAAAGGCGCGGTCGAAGAGGCCTTTCACGAGGCCTACATGACCCATACCTCGACCTCGCCGAACTATCAGATCATCGCCTCGCTGGATGTGGGCCGCCGACAGGTCGAGATCGAAGGGTATGAGTTCGTTCAGCGGCAGGTCGAAAGTGCGATGGCAATCCGCCGGGCGGTGACAACGCATCCATTGCTGAAGAAATACTTCAAGCTGGTCACGGCGGGCGACATGATCCCCGAGGAATATCGCGAAAGCGGCATGACCAGCTATTTTGACCCCGATCAGGGCTGGGCCGATGTTTGGGATTGCTGGGCCAAGGATGAATTTGTTCTGGATGCCACCCGCATCACCCTGCATGTGGGCGCGACGGGCTGGGACGGCGATACGTTCAAGACCAAGATCCTGATGGATAAATACGGCATCCAGATCAACAAGACCTCGCGCAATACCGTGCTGTTCATGACCAATATCGGCACCACGCGCAGCTCGGTCGCCTATCTCATCGAAGTCCTGGTCGAGATCGCCAAGGAACTGGACGACCTGATGGAGGACGCGTCCAGGATGGAAAAGCGCGCCTTCGAGAAACGCGTCAAAAATCTGAGCGAACACGTCCCGCCGCTACCAGATTTCAGCCGCTTCCACGATGCGTTCCGCTGTGTTGACGGCACCGAGGCGGGTGACATCCGCACTGCGTTCTTTCTGTCCTATGACGAGGACAACTGTGACTATGTCGAGCCCGACAAGGATATGCTGGACCGGCTGGAGGCGGGCGAGGAAATGGTCTCGGCCACCTTCGTGATCCCCTATCCGCCGGGCTTTCCCATTCTGGTGCCGGGGCAGGTGATCAGCCCCGAGATTCTCAAATTCATGCAGGAACTGGACGTGTCGGAAATTCACGGGTTCCGTGCCGATCTGGGCCTGCGTATCTTTACCGAAGACGCTTTGAAATCAGTCAAGAAAACATAAGGGACTGGGAGGAACACATGCCAAAGAAGGTGCTGCAAAATATTTCGGAAATCCGCCGGTATTTCCACACCAACAAGGACCCGATCTATTTTGTATCGGCGACCAATTTCAACCTGTTGGGGCTGGATGAATGGGTGATGAATTTCACCTATATCTGCTACATGGATTGCTTTGACGGGCGGCATCCCAACGTGTTCGTTCCTTCCGAGATGCCGCACGACGAATTCCAGTCGATTGAGGACATCAACAATTATCTGCTGCAGCACAAAGAGGTCATCGACCTAATTAAACGGCGCGGCGGCAAGCCCAAGTTTGTCTTCCTGATGTTCGATGAGACGACCGAGAAACTGGTCAAGGAATTGGGCGGTCAGCTGTGGTTCCCCAAAGCCAAGCTGCGCACCAAATGCGACAACAAGATCGAAACCGTGCGCATCGGCAACAAGGCGGGCGTGCCGTCGGTGCCCAACGCCCTGAGCGTCGTCAAAAGCTATGATCACTTGCAGAAAATCTGCGACAAGGCCGGGCTGGGCCACGATCTGGTGCTGCAATCGGCCTTTGGCGACAGCGGCCACACCACGTTCTTCATCAAGTCCGAGGCTGATTTCAACAAGCACAAGGATGAGATCGTCGGCGAAGGCGAGATCAAGATCATGAAGCGGATCGATTGTCGTGGTGCGGCGATCGAGGCCTGTGCCACGTCCGAAGGCACGATCGTGGGCCCGCTGATGACCGAGCTTGTCGGCTTTAAGGAACTCACGCCCTATCGCGGCGGCTGGTGCGGGAACGAAATCTTCTCGACCGCCTTCCCGCCCAAGGCTCGCGAACAGGCGCGGCAATTGACCTTCCAGTTCGGCGAGGAACTCCGAAAATCCGGCTATCGCGGCTATTTCGAACTCGATTTCCTGATCGACAAGAAGACCGGAGAGCTTTGGCTGGGCGAATTGAACCCCCGCATCACCGGGGCCAGTTCGATGACCAACCACGCCGCTTTTGCCCACGCGGATGCACCGTTGTTCCTGTTCCACCTGCTGGAGTTCTCGAAGAAACCCTTCCAACTGGATGTCGAGGAACTCAATGCCCGCTGGGCCGACCCGGACATGATCGACAGCTGGTCGCAGATGGTGATCAAGCACACCGATGACAGCGTCGACCGCATCACGCAGGCGCCGCAATCGGGCATCTACAAGATGCTGGAAGATGGCCGCGTCGTGTTCGACCGGTTCGATTATCACCGCCGCGCGGTGGGCGAGAACGAGGCGTTCTTCCTGCGTATCTCGAATGTCGGTGATTACCGCTATGAAGGGGCCGATCTGGGTATTCTGGTGACCCGAGGCCGGTCGATGACCAAAGGCTTCAAGCTGACCGAAAACTCGAAAAAGTGGATCCACGGTATCACCTCTGCCTACGCGGCCGAACCGCTGCCCGCGGCGCAACCGATGGAAGACCCCGCGTTCAAAATCATGTAGAAAGCCCCATGGCGCTTGTTTTTCGCTCAATTGACGAGGAGCAGCCCGGCCCCAAGCTGGCCGGGCTGTTTGCCGAATACTGGCCCGCCTACCGTAAGTGGTGGGCGAAAGAGGGGTATTCGGCCCGCCCCACCTATCGCGAATGCCTGCGGGCGCTGGAACGGCACATGCCCGAGATCGTGCCGCTGTATGACGAGGTGGTCGAACTGGTCGGCGGCAGCGACAGTCAGGCGCGGTTTCTCAGCTTCTATTGCCCGCCGAAATACCTGTCGGGCTGCAGTCAGGCGATCTGGCGCGGCAAGACGCCGTTTCTGGTGCGCAACTATGACTATCACCCGAAAACCTTCGATGCGGCGATGCTGAAAACCCGCTGGGACGGGCGCGGTGTAATCGGAATGAGCGACGGCATTCTGGGCCTGCTCGACGGCATCAACGATGCCGGTCTGGCCGTATCCCTGACCTTCGGTGGACGGCGCGAGGTGGGCGACGGGTTCGGCGTGCCCTTGATCCTGCGCTATGTGCTGCAGACCTGCGAGACCACGGCAGAGGCCGTCGATGCGCTCTGCCGCATCCCCTGCCACATGAGTTACAATGTCACCGTTCTGGACGCCAAATATAACCACAGCACGGTATATCTTGCCCCCGACCGCCACCCGCAAATCTCGGACGTACCGGTGGCGACGAACCATCAGGGCCATGTGGAATGGTCCAAACATGCACGTTTCACCGCGACCGTTGAACGCGAACGGTTCCTGCTGAACCGCCTGAACCAGCACCCCGAAAGCGAAAAGCGCTTTATCGACGCCTTCCTGCGCCCGCCGCTCTATTCCACAGCGTTCAAATCGGGTTTCGGCACGCTTTACACTGCCGTCTACCGGCCCGCCAAAAAGCAGCTGCAACTGTTTTGGCCCGGTTCATCATGGGTGCTGTCGCTGGGTGAGTTCACTGAAAGTGAAAGGGTCATTCTACTTCCGGACGCCACTCCGCAAAGTGTTTAGCACGAAATCTGATTTTTGCGTTTCATCGGCACTTGGACTGAAGGTCTCTCGGGGTTGGAATGCGGTTCCAACACAGTCAGCACTCAGGTATGCGCTCTTGGACAGAGAATTCCGTGGGATTCTCGGGTTGGCGAAATCCTTTGTCCAGCAGACCCAGCTTCAATTCGACGGTGTTAAGACTGGGTCGACAGGCACCGCGCTGACCATTGATAAAAGACGCACCGATACGCGAAGCGGTCCCGAACTATTCTTGTTTCAGTTGGGCATGTTAATGGGGGCCAGAACTTCCTCCACGACAGTGGCAAAGTGGGCCGCGCCTACCGGCAGGACTCTATAGTTGAAATCAAAGCGTGGGTTGTGCAGTGGCACGACCGTCTCTCCAGGTTTGTTGGTGCCGATACAGGTAAAGCAACCCCGACGTGCTTGCGCCAGAAAAGCGAAATCCTCGCCACCCTTCGCCGGTGGACGTTTCATCATCACATTGTCCTCGCAACAACGGTGATGACGGCGTGCAAACCGAAATCAGTCGGTGTGCTTGCGTGAAACTGTGGGACCGAAATCACGTCACTTTCCAACGGATCAATGCGACGTGAGAGGATCGTCCGGAGCGACAAGGCAACCTGCGTCCCCGCAAGCAGCGGTCAACGGCGTGGCGCGGACGCGGCGTGCCCGCCCTTGCCCGTTACCTTGATCGAAAACCGACGTGTCTGCGACAGGTATTTCATCGCACCCAGCGGCGTAGCGGTATCTCCGTCATGGCCGCAGCCATGCATGACGCCGGGTACCGTCGAGGCCCATGGCGTCTCTCCCTGGCCTTCCTTTGGCAGCGCGTCCATGTCGGCCCGCAAGGCTACCGCGCGGTTGCCATCGCCGGCGCGCAGAGTTGCGACAATGCCGGTCTCGGTCAGACGTTCGAACGGGCTGCCCCATTCCGTCAGGCGCCGGGCGACGAAGTCCGTGGTTTCGAACTCCTTGTACGCAAGTTCGGGGTTGGCATGGAGACGCCGACGCCAGCTGGTCATCTCATTGGCAAAAGCCGGAATTTCGGCAGGAGGAGGCATAAGAAAACCCCAAGCTTTGAAAAAGCTCCGCCCTTTGCCCGCGCTCAAAATCAGAGGGCAGAAAATGTATCTGGGATTAATCGTCCTGAATGGCTGCAAGCGCCTTGTTCGTCCGGGTTTTTCTGACCCGCATGATGATCATGATCCCCGTCAGGATCAGGATTGTCAGCGAAATCGGGCGTTGGAAAATGATCCAGAGGCCGTGCTTAGCGCGCCAGCCGAAGCTAATTGGCGTTGATAGCGGAGTTGCCGCCATGTCCGTTCAGCTCGAAGATGCTTCTGACGCCATAACGAATGAGGCCATCCACGATTTCTGAAACACCGCCGCTAATGTCTGAGCGGACAAGGCGATTCCCGCAGTCGTATTCTGAAAATAGGCAGTATGACCAAAGGGCAGCGCTGGCACGTTAACGCAACCTGTTTGCTCAGCCAGATGTTTTGCCAGCGCATCTTCCAGTCGGTAGTCTCCCATAGGTGTAAACAACCGAGCGGTTCGGTCGGACCGACCGGGATCAGAAAGGGCTTACCAGCCGCGAAGGCAGCGCATGCATTCAAACTAGTGGATGCCGCAAGCTCGGTCATTGCGCGGTCTCCGCGGTCACGGCGTATTGCGCGACAGATCATCAGCTCCGGACAAAATGCCCAACATGACTCCGGCCTTTATGTCCGCTCGACGTTGGGTACTTGTGTTTCCTTTCGCTGTTGCCGCTTTGACGAGGTCTGCGGTTTCGGCACGGGGTACGCAGATTATTGCGCTATCGTTCGCCATGATCAGATCGCCTGCATGTACCACTACACCACCGTAGCTCACTGGCAGGTTAAGGCTGCCAGAGGGTCCGGTCCGGCGTGTGGTGATGGGTGAAACGCCAAAGGACCACACCGGAAAATCGTGTTTGCGGATTTCGTCGGGATCACAAATCGGGCCATCGACAATGGCACTCGCTGATGAAGTTGCGGAGCTCGGTGAAGGCGCAATTTTCCGAACCAGCTTTAATCGGTCCGAGATTGACACGCAGTCTGGCCGTCACGAGGCAGAGGCGGAAGTCGCGAAACTGGCTGATGGCCCCGTCAGTTGCAGATGCGGGCTATTTGCCGGCGGACAGCAGGACCTTGGCCAATGTGCCCTTCTGAGGTGCAAAGGTATACTCATCATCGTTGCAAGCATCCGCCGCCAGCTATGTGAACCGGCATTCGTGGAACGCCTTGGGCTCAACATTGCTGACTTCAACACCATCGTCGTCAGGTCCCGCGGCCATTTCCGGGCTGGATTCGACGAGTTTTTCACGCCGGACCGTGGTGTCGAAATCGACGGCCCGGGCCTGACCTCACCCCAGTTGTCCCAAAAAGATTTCGAAAAGACCCCACTCCCGATCCATCCGATTGATCCGAGTGTCGAGTGGTCGGCGCAATCAATCGGTTCTGTCTCTGGTGAGAGGAAAAGATTGGCAGGGTTGATCTTTTGCGTCTGAGTTTCGCTTACCCTGCAAAATTGATGAACTCTTTTATCCACGGACACTTCACACAGAAAAACAGCCCGTTCTTGGAAGCGACCCTAGAGCAAATCTTGTCAACATCGTATGTGACGAGCGATCGACTATCCCGCCCGCTCTGTCACCCCGGCCCACCAGGAATCGCAAATTCCGGGCGTCAAACGTGCCGCGAGACCTAATCCGATGAGTTCGGTTTGCACCGGTTGGGAAATCTCACTAACCGCCAGTTCTGACCCGACGATTTGAATCAGGAACCCGGCACCATGCTTGCCGCGAACGTGGCCTTTCAAACGATAAAGCGCCTCCGGTCGACAGTTCAGTACGTGCAACAGTTCCGCTTGCTCAAAGGACTTAGGCCCACTGAATGACCATTTTACATAGGCCGGATGCGTGATTTCGGTTTCGTCTGCAAGGTCTTGTCCTGTCAGCAGAAGCTGCTCGATCCCAATTTGGTCGCTTGCCATAACTTGCGCATCAGGTTTCAAAACCGACATTTCGGTGCGAAGGTCAGCGCTTAACGGCGATTTGCTGACGGCAATCATCTGAGCGCAGGCGATCTGATGTTTGTACTGAGCCGCGATCAGCGGATCGCGTCTCAGAGCTTTGAATTGAAGGCCATCCACAACCGTGACGATTCCAGCATGTATCAGATCGGGCTCAGCATGAGCGACGTTTGCGATACGGGCAGGATCAGCAATGCCGCTGGCTTCGATAATCATGTGGTCTGGTCGGGGGCACCGATCCAAAACATCGCCGACGGCAAGGAACAGGTCCGCGCCCATGGTGCAGCACACGCAACCATTGGACAGCTCCAACGTGTCTTCCGTGGCCGAGACCAGCAATTTGGCGTCAATGTTGATGGCGCCAAAGTCGTTGACCAAAACCAGAATACGCAACCCATGGTTCGATCCCAGAATCCGGTTTATCAGGGTCGTTTTCCCAGCGCCGAGATATCCGCCGATCACTGTCAGAGGCAAACGGTTCATAGGCGATGAACCTCGCCGCCCAGAACAGTGCCCAGAACCTGGATATCTTTCAACTCGCTCGGATGTACAGCCAAAGGATCATCCTTCAGGATCGCAAAATCTGCGCGTTTTCCCGTTTGAATCGAGCCGATCTCGTTATCCATTTTCAAGGTTTGCGCGGCCCCTAGCGTGATTGCATAAAGCGCTTCTTCAACGGTGATGCGCTGTGTCGGACCCAAAGTTTCTCCGCTCATGGTCTGACGGTTGACAGCGCACCATGCGGCGAACAGAGGACCCATCGGCGTGACCGGCGCGTCAGAGTGAATTGCGGTGACAACCCCTGCATCCAGACAGTCCCGCACGGCGTCCATCGCGCGGGCCCGATCCGGACCAATGGTCAACGCGGCATGCTGATCGCCGAAATACCAGATATGGTTGGCGAAGATGTTGCACGCGACACCCAGTTCGGCAGCACGGCGAAACATGGCCTCATCCATCATCTGACAGTGTTGCAACACATGACGCGCGCCGGGCCATGGGTATTTGCGCGCGGCGGCTTCCAAGGCGTCAAGCGTCACCTCCGCGGCCTCGTCCCCGTTCACATGGATATGCATTTGCAACCCGCGCTTTTGCATCTCTTCGCAAAGCTGGAAGATCTGGTCGGGGGCGGTGTTCCACAATCCGTTTGGCTGACCTCCGATGTAACCGGGCGCGCGCACGCGCGCTGTCCAGCCTTGTATCGAACCATCGGTCATCAGCTTGACCGCACCCAACCGCAACTTGTCAGTCGAGCGTTTGCGCATCGCAATCGCCTGATCCGCGATATCAACCGGAGCGCCCCCCATTGCACCCAACGCAGGGACCAGACGGGCAGGAAACGAGGCGCTATTGGTCGCGGCAATCAGGCGGGTGACGTCGTCTTCCGTGAGGGTGGCAAATAGATCCGTAACAGTGGTTACACCCGCGCGTTTGCACACCTCTCCATAGGATCGAATGGCTGCATCCGTTTGCGTCAGCGCTCGAAAATCGATGCCCGTGCGCCGCATGATCGGGAACATGGCGGCCATCTCCTGCAGCTCGCCGGTTGGCTGGCCGTCCGCGCCCTTGATCACGCCCTCAACATTTGTCTCCGCGCTGTATCCGGCCAAGGCCAAAGCCGCGCTGTTCGCACAGAGCAGATGAAAATTCGAGAACAGGATCGCAATGGGCCGGTCTGTGCTGACTTGATCCAGATGATGCCGGCTCAAGCGCTCAGTCGTCAGAAAGATCGGATCAAAGCCCCACCCCACCAAGGGCTGATCCGGTGCCAGAGTTGCTTCGATTGCCCTCAGACGTTCGATCACCTGCTCAATGCCGGTCATGCCCCGGTGCAGGTGCCCTTGCGGGTCGATCCTGTCTTGGTAACCGCAATAAGCATAGTCCCACATCGCACCGGCCATCATATGCGCATGGCCTTCAACAAATCCGGGCATCACTACAGCGTCGGACAGATCGATATGAGCGTCAGCCCCGCCCCACGGTTCCGCGCAATCGGAGCCTCCAACAGCCAAAACGCGCCCGTCCCGTACCGCGACATGGGTCGCATGGGGAAGGTTGCGGTCCATCGTCACGACCGATTTCGCATGAAAAAGAAGCGTTTCGCCCATATGCCTCTCCTGCCGTTTCCAAACAGCTATCCAAGCTTGGTGGCTTGGAAAAATAGAATTAGTATCAGAGTATCATACAAAAAATACAGGATAGGCCGTGCGCTTTACCCTCAAACAGCTTCAGTATTTCGACGCGGCTTTGCGTACCGGATCAATCGCCCGTGCATCGGTCGAGATGAATATTTCGCAGTCTTCGATCACCGCCGCCATTGATATGATCGAAAGCACCACCCAGACCGAACTGCTGCGGCGTATGCCCGCCAAGGGTATCGTCCCGACCGATAAGGGCATCGAAATCGGCGCGCGCATCCGGGTGTTTCTGGAACAAGCGCGCATCTTCGAATCCGATCTTTTGACCCTAACGGGCGATCCGGCAGGAACTTTGCGGCTGGGTTGTTATGCCCCCACGGCACCTTACGTATTGCCACCGATCCTGAAACGCATCTCGCACGACTTCCCGAATATCCGCGTCGAGATCAAAGAGGGCGATATGCTCAGCATTGCCGAGATGCTCAATAGCGGCGTTGTCGATCTGGCCCTGACATATCGCCGTGCAGCGCCCAAGGCCCAACCCTTTTTGCCGATGTTCAAGGCTGCACCCATAGCGATGATCCCGGATGTTTCGCATCTTGCCCAAAAGGCGCAGGTCACGCTGTCCGATCTGGCCGATTTACCTATGATCCTTTTGGACCTGCCCGGCGCTCCGGACTATTTCGAGGCACTTTTTACCGCAGAGGGGCTGCGGCCCCGCGTCGCCCACACCACCAAAAGTTCATCGGTGCTGCGCGGAATGGTTGCTGCAGATCTCGGCTATGCCATTCTCAACATCTGCGGTCCGCTGGATCGCAAGGGGCAGAACGGATATGTCGCAAGGCCGATTTCAGGGGAACAGGACGCCCCGTTTTATGGGGTCGCATATACGGGCGCAGGCAAACGGTCGGCCCTTGTGCGCAAAGTACTGGAAACCTGCAAGGAAATCTCGGATCGGGGTGGGTTTGACCATTTGTTGACCTCACCCGCGATGCCTGCGGCGCAATAACCCAAAAAATGTTAGAATACCCTAAGAAAACAATTGTTTTCTGCATCAATAAGGTTTGGTTAGCGTCTGCCTGACCCACTCACGGGACTGCAGGGCCTGAAAACCTTGTGCTTGTCCGGATTCGGTGCGCTGGGATTTGCAGAATTCAACCGACCCGTACTAGGCTTGCGGAAACACGATAAAACCGGGGCAGCGCACGGCACGATCAGACAACAAGAACGCACCAACAAGGAGGACTTCATGAAAATTTGGAATTTGAAAACCGCGACAGCGTCAGTGCTGGCATTCGCGATAAGCGCGACAACCGCACTGGCCGCCGATATTACGATGAATGTGGGCTTTGGCGCACCCGAAGAGTCTCTGTACGGTCGGTTTGGCAAGATTTTTCAGGAAAAAGTGGCCGAGCACACGGACGGCGCGATTGAGGTCAAGCTGCGCTGCTGCAACCAGATTTCCAGCGAGGATGAGGCGTTCAAGGCCATGCAGTTGGGCACGGTCGATGGGTTCTTTATCACGGCCAACAATGTGTCACCTCATTGGCCACTGATGGATGTGACGGTGCTGCCCTATATCTTCCAGAATGCCGAACATCTGGACCGGGTGTTGAACGGCGATGTGGGTCAGCAGATGAAAGACCAGTTGCAGGCCGACACCAGCGTGCATCTGCTGGCCTTTGGTCCGGCGCTGTATCGCGATTTCTACAATTCGGTGCGCCCGGTGAACACAATGGCCGACATGGAAGGTTTGAAAATCCGCGTGCCCAAGAATGAGGTGATGATCGCCACGTTCGAAGCTTTTGGTGCAAACCCCGTGCCGCTGGCGTGGTCGGAAACCCCAACCGCGCTGCAAACCGGTACAGTCGATGGCGGCGACAATGGCACCTCTTTCATTCGCGACATGAAATTCTTTGAGTTCGAGCCGCATCTGGTCATCCTCGAACATTTTGTGGCCTTCGCACCGCTTTTTGCGTCAGACAATTTCATGAAGAAGTTGAATGACGAACAGCGCGCTCAGATTCTGGCTGCCGCCGAAGCGGCAGGTGCCGAATTTGCTGCTCAGGTCGCGAGTGAGACCGAAGAGGTTCGCGCATGGCTGGTCGAAGAAGGCGGCATGGCGCGCACCGATCCGGACCGCACTGACTTTATTGCCGCCGCCCAAGGCGTGCAGCAGGAGTTCGCGGAAAAACGCGGCGAAGACTTCATCGCTTTGGTGAACGCCATTCAGGCGGCCGCCCAATAAACCAAACCGGGCGCCACAAGGCGCCCTTTTTCGGCCCGGTAAGCGGACGAGGGACAATTATGGCTGCACTCAAGTGGCTCGAACGGCATTTCGAGGAACTGATCTGCTGCACCTGTCTGGCGGTGATCGCCGTGGCGGTCTTTGCGCAGGTGGTGGCGCGCTATGTGTTTCAGGTTGCCTTGCACTGGACCGAGGAAACCGCGGCCATGTGCATGGTCTGGGCGGTCTATATGGGCGCATCGCTCTGTGTGCGCGAGCGGTTCCACATCCGCATCATGGTGGCGGTACAGGCCCTGCCCACCGGCTTTGGCAAGATCGTCATTTTCATCGCCGACATTTTCTGGGCTTTCTTCTGCCTGTTCATGCTGCGGATCAGCTGGGATTATCTGGCCGTCTTCTGGCGCTTTCCCGAAACCAGCCCCAGCCTGGGCATCAACCAGTTCTACCCCCAAACCATTCTGGTAATCGGCTACGCGCTGATGCTGATCCGTCTGGCGCAAACCTATGTCAACTGGTGGCGTGACGGGCGAAACGGCCTGCCGGGTATGCTGGCCGAGGAATGGGAAGCGACTACCAAGGATCAGGAGCATCAGATATGAGTGCTCTGATGGCTCTCGCCATCGCCTTTGTCCTACTGACGGTCATTGGCGTGCCACTGTTTGTGTCGGTCGGTCTGACCACAGCACTGGCGCTGTATCTGATTGATATCCCCTACACGCTGATGGCGCAGACCGGCTATGGCAGCCTGACGCCCTTTCCCCTGCTGACCATTCCGCTGTTCGTGCTGGCGGGGCGATTGATGGAGGTGGGCGGCATGGCCACCCGCATGATCTCAATCGCGACCAACCTTGTGGGGGCCTATCGCGGGTCAATGGGATTGGTGACGGTGTTCGCCTGCATGTTGTTTGCCGCGCTTTCGGGCTCGGGCCCTGCTACCACGGCGGCGATTGGCTCGGTCACGGTTCCGGCCATGAAACGCGAAGGCTATGACGTGCCCTTCGCCGCCGCCATCACCGCCAGCGCGGGCGCATTGGGCAGCCTGATCCCGCCCTCGAACCTGCTGATCATTTACGGACTGGTGTCCGAAACCTCGATCCCGCGCCTGTTTCTAGCTGGATTGATCCCCGGGCTGATGGTCACGATCCTGCTGATGATCACCACTTACATCGTCGCCCGTCAGCGCGGCTACGGAGGCGACGGCGAGCGGTTCTCATGGGGTCCTTTCCTGCGTGCGGCGTGGGACGGCAAATGGTCCATCGGCGCGCCGGTTCTGATCCTTGGCGGCATCTACGGCGGGGCCTTCACCCCGACCGAGGCCGCAGGTGTGGCCGTGTTCTATTCGCTGTTCGTGGGTTTCTTCATTTACCGCGAACTGACGATCAAAAAGCTGATCGAGGCGCTGCGGTTTACCTCTCTGCTGACTGGCATCCTGATCCTGCTGACACCCACGCTGGCCTTCGGACAACTGACCGCGTTCTATGACGTGCCAACGGCCGTGCAAGACGGCATAACCTCGATCACCGAGAACAAATTCCTCGTGCTGTTGCTGATCGGCGTGTTCTACATCTTCATCGGCACATTCATGGAGTCACTGGCCCAAATCGTCCTGTTCACCGCCGTATTCCTGCCGCTGGTCAGCTCTCTGGGCGTTGATCCGGTGATGTTCGGCATCTTCACCGTCATCACCTGCGAGATCGGGTTCCTGACGCCGCCCTTAGGTGCAAACCTCACCGTTGCGGCCCGGATATCCGGCATCTCGATAGAACGCATATCCGTCGCGGTGCTACCGTTCATTCTGGCCTATGTCATCGGTATGGTGATCCTGATATTCTTCCCCGACCTCACCACCTTCCTGCCCGACTGGCTGTACGGAGAAGCGAAATAGGAGGCGCCCCATGTTCGATCTTGTTTTGAAAGGCGGCACCATCGTCGATGGCACGGGACAGGACGGCTATGTGGGCGACGTGGCGGTCACAGGTGAACAAATCGCCGCCGTGGTTCCTGCCGGAGAGCTTCCGGCGCAAAAGGCTGCGCAAGAGATCGACGTCTCGGGTCTGGTGGTGGCTCCGGGGTTCATCGACATGCACACCCATTCCGATTTCACCCTGATCGCGGATGGGCGCGCGGAAAGCCAGGTGCATCAGGGCGTGACAACCGAGGTGATCGGCCAATGCGGTATCAGCTGCGCGCCGGTCAACTCGCCCGGCGACATCAGCCGCGTCGCACCATGGTACACTGATCAGGCAAAGCATGACACATGGCTGGGCTTCGGCGACTATTTGGACGTGCTGGACGCCACGGATCTGGGCGTGAACGTGATGGCCTTTGTCGGCCACGGCACGGTGCATCGCGCAGTGCTGGGCGACCAGCTGCATCCGGGTGAAGCCGAAGAGGTTGCCGAAATGGCCCGGTTGGTCGATCAGTGCATGGACGAAGGCGCAGGCGGTTTTTCCTCGGGTCTGGAATACTTCCCCGGCAGCCTCGCAGCGCCCGAACATCTGGTGCCGATGTGCGAGGTTGCGGCCAAGTACAAACGCCTCTATGCCACCCATGTGCGCAACCGCGACACGCATTACGATCTGGGCTTTGCCGAAGCCATCGCCACCGCACGCCAATCGGGCGCAAAGCTGCAGATCAGTCATATCCAGCCCAAATTCGGCGCGCCGGATTATGCGATGGATCATACGCTTGAGATGATCGAGCTGGCGCGTCGCCACGACGTAGACATCGCCTTTGACGTCATCCCGCATGATTGGAACCACACGCTGATGGCGGCGATCCTGCCGAAATGGGCGCAGGCCGGATCGGTCGATGATGTGCTGAAACGGCTGGCCGACCCAGAGTGTCGGGAGAAGATCAAAGCCAATCCGCAGCCGATGTGGCTGATCGTCAAGGCCGAGAAGTGGTCGGACATCATCCTGCTGAACGCCACCGTCAACAAGGACATCGTCGGTGCCGACTTTGCCGAGATCGGACGGATGCGCAACTGCCATCCCTATGACGCGGTGCTGGATATCCTGCTGGAGGAAGGTGAGAACCTGATGGCCTGCATGTGGTCCTCCAAATCCTTCCGCAACTCGGATGTGGAACTGTGTCTGGACCAACCGGAATGTGCCGTTATTTCTGACACGGTCGCAATCGCAAATGAGGGCATTCTGAAAGACCACATCGGCTCTTTGTCGGGCTATGGTTGGGCAGCTCGGTTCTTGCAATTCTATGTGCGCGACAAAGCCGTGCTAACGCTCGAACAAGGTGTGGCCAAGCTGACCTCGATACCGGCCCAGCGGCTGGGCCTAAAAAACCGCGGGTATCTGGCCAAAGGACAAAAGGCTGACATTTGCGTGTTCGACCAGACCAACATCGCCAGCAACGCAACGGCTAGGAACCCAAGAAAGTATGCATCTGGTATCGCTCATGTTCTTGTAAATGGACAAATGGCGATGAGGAACGGTCGGCGAACGTCTAACAACTCAGGTCAGGTTTTGCGTGATTTCAGCGTAACATCGTAATCCTGCTCACCAGGTGATGTGGTCATGGTCACGCCAATGAGATTACATCCGCTGCCGGCCAGCCCTCTATCCGGGCTCCAAGCGGCGGTCAGCCCGTCTCCGATTATGTGGCATGGAGGGACAGGCTTAAGGCTCAGGCACTGTGCCGCAAACACGGGATCCGTGATGCCACGTTCTAACAATACAAGGCGAAGTTTAGCGGCATGAACGTGTCGGATGCGAAGACGTTGCGTGCGCAGGAATGAGGCACAAGCGCCAATGGTTCGAACGCCGCGCCGAATGGGCACAACCGTCTGAAACGGATGTTGGCGGAAGCCATGCTGAATAACGCCGCACTCAAGGTTCTTGCGACAAAAAACTATTGGCGCCCGATGTCAAAAATCGAGCTGTGTCGGGTGTTATGGATCGACACGGCCTGTCTGAACGTCCCTTGCCCGGCAACACATGCAAAGCATGTGTGAGAGGGGGCGTGTGAGCAGCGCGAAGGTGATGGAAGAGATCAAGGTCACCGACATTCTGACCAAGGACGGAACTGTCACGGGCGTTATCACCAATCAGGGCACAATTAATGCCGAGATCGTGGTGAATTGCGGTGGCCAGTGGGCGTGACAATTGGGCAAGATGTGCGGTGTCAATGTGCAGCTACACTCGGCTGACGGTATTACGTCGTGACCGAGCAGATTGAGGGCGTGCATCCCGCCCTGCCCGTTCTGCATGTCCCTGACGGCTATATCTATTTCAAAGAAGAAACTGGTGGTCCGGTCATGGGTGGCTTTGAGCCGAACGCCAACGGGTGAATTACTTTGCACCGAAAGCGAAAAGCCCGAAATCCAGTACAGCTTTGGCCGCCGGAACTGGCACGATGCGGTGGCTGCCGAACACAAGAACACGCGCGAGGGCGTGTCGGTTTTCGACCAAAGCTCATTCGCCAAGCTGCTGGTGCAGGGCCGTGATGCATGCGCGCAGTTGAACCGCATCTGTGCGGCGAATGTGGACGTGTCGGTGGGGCAGACGGCCAATACCGGGTTGTTGAACGAACGCGGTGGGTATGAGCCCGACCTGACTGTGCTGCGCCTTGAAAAAGGCTCGGCGCCTGGAGCCGCGAACTGACGCCGCTTAAGGCTGGGCTGAGTTTTGCGATGGATTTCGATAAGCCCGACGGCTTCATGGGCCAGGCGGCGCTGCTGGCGGCGAAAGACGATCCCGATCACCTGAAAACCCGCATCGTGCAACTGGTGCTGGACGATGACGCAGCTCAGCTTTGGGGCGGCGAGGCTGTTCTATGCAACGGCCGCGAGATTGGAGAGGTCCGCTCGGCCGCTTTTGGTCACACGCTTGGCCCGACGGCAACCTTGTGTCAGGTGGACGCACCCGAGCGTGTGACGGAGGATTTTAACCGCAACAATTCGTTCGAGATCGACATTGCGGGCACGAGATATGCTGCAAACGCCCACTTACGCACGCCCTATGATGCCAAGAGGAGCGGCGAAAAGCCGACGGATAAACACGGGTGCCGGATCAGCAAAACTGAAAGGACAAACGTGTTCATGCGGTGCCAAAAATCATACTCAAATAGACAGATCCTTCGCAGAGTTGTGAACGCTGAAGCTTTCAGACTTACCAAGTGAATAGGCGATTTGAGTAATCCGTCGAAAGGTTGCTCAGATCGAGCCCGCTTCAACCATATAGTTGTTCGCCGAACACATGGCTGCATCGTCCGATGCAAGGAAGACCACCATGCGGGCCACATAGACCGGGTCTATCAAGTCAGGCAGACACTGGCGCGCACGGTGGTTCTCCAACGCGTCGGGTGTTGCCCAAAGCGTTTTCTGACGTTCGGTCATGATCCAGCCCGGAACGACGGTGTTGACACGGATGCGGTGTTGCCCAAGGTCGCGTGCCATCGTGCGGGTCAGGCCGTGAACGGCGGCCTTGGCTGTTGTGTAGGCGGGGAAACCGCCTCCGGCCTCCCACCAGGAATTGGACCCCATATTGATGATCGAGCCTCCGTCCCCTTCGATCATGGCCGGGGCCACCGCCTGAATGGCGAAGAACATGTGCCGCAGGTTCGTATTCGCCCGATCATCCCAATACTCCGGGGTAACATCGGTCCAGTCGTGGCGATCGTCGCGGGCAGCGTTGTTGACCAGAACCTGTGCCGGACCGATTTTGTCTGCCAGCTTTGCAAAACGATCGCGGAGTGCATCAATGTCGCGCAGGTCGCAGGTTTCGAAATGCACCGCTCCGCCGACAGTATCGACCAGGTTTTTGCTGGCTTGCTCGTCCATATCGACAAAGCCCACCTGACAGCCCTGCGCGGCAAATGCGGAAACGATCTCAGCGCCGATGCCAGACGCACCGCCGGTTACAAAGACGGTTTTATTCGCAAGGCTGGGATAGGTCGCGAAATTCGGATTTTGGGGGCTGACCATGGCGTAGATATCCTTCCAGAGGGCTGAATGATTAATTGTGGGTTTCAGATAACCTGTTTCAGACGGCGCCGCATAGGGGCCTTTTCGGGGCTGACACCTGTCAAAAGCTCGACACCATACCGCCCCTGTTCGATCAGCATATCCAATCCCTTGATTGTCTGGCATCCAGCGGAATTTGCGCGTTTCAACAACGGCTTTTTGGGCGGGTTGGGCACCATATCCACCACCAACGCGGATGCGGGAAGGCTGTCATAATCCAACGGCACAACCGCGTCGGGGTTCGGGTACATGCCAATCGAGGTCGCGTTGACGAAGACGTCGCAATCGCCCGGTAACCGGATTTGATCACCCAAGGGTTCAACGAAGTCGGGAGTCCATTCGTTTGCGCCAGCAACTCATCGGATTGAAGCAACTCCAACAGCGCTTCTCCGCGTGCCCTATCGCGGTTCACTACTGTGAGATGTCGGATACCCGCCAGCACCAGTTCGACTGCTATGGCGCTAGCCGCGCCCCCTGCCCCAAGCATGACGACGTTCAACCCCTTAGTGGATTGAACACCCTCCAGTGCCCGCACCAGCCCGCGCCCGTCCGTGTTTTCGCCGATCAACGAGGCGGACGGAACGATCTCGTCCGGATGATCTATCACAGCGATTTTTTGCGGCATGGTGCAGTTGAACCCGGCAAAGCCGATGGCACGAAGTCCCTGAACCGCCGCTTCCAGACCGTCCTCAGCGACTTCCAGCGTGAGATAGCGCCAAGCCAAGCCGCGGTGATCAGACGCCGCGTGCACCATGGGTTCGCTGGGATTGTCCCAAACCGGCTTACCCATGACGCTCACCAGATCTGTCTTGAATTTCATGATGTTCTACGCCTGTCCGTCCGGGGCAATCAGTTGCTGCGGCTTCGTGATTTGATGTAGGTGTCGAAGGCTACGGCGGCCACGATGATGATGCCAATCACGATCTGCTGCCAAAAGGGTTTGACGTTCAGCATGACTAGGCCATTGAGAAGCACGCCGATCAGCAACGCGCTGGCTGCGGTTCCCAGAACAGACCCGATGCCGCCAAACAGGCTGATGCCGCCAATGACGACCGAGGCGATAACGCGAAGTTCAAAGCCGACGCCTGCCACGGCTTCGGCGGAATTCAGGCGGGCAGACAGAACAAACCCTGCCAGCCCGGCGCAGTATCCGGTGATCGTGTAGACACTTGCAATCACGAATTTGACGTTGATGCCCGACAGTGGCGCAGCCTCGGGGTTGGCCCCTACAGCGTAAATGCTGCGGCCATAACGGGTGTAGTTCAGGACGTACCATGCCAGAGCTGTTCCGCAGACAAACAGGACTACCGGAACAGGGACATGCCGCCAAGAATCACGACAAACGCCGGCACATTGAACACCGTTGTGGTGACGCCCTGCAAAAGCCCGGCCATTGTCCCCACAAGTACGGCCGCCGCAAAGGCCCAGAACCACCAGATCGCCTCTTGTTCCCCGCGGCCCAGAGAAAAAGACTCGGTCTGCCCCCCGTCGCCAGCGCCGCACCGACGATACCCGCCGCCGCAAAGGTGGAGCCGACGGACAGGTCAATGCCAGCCTAAATTTGGCCTTTTGCATACAAAAGTGGTTTTTCAAGTTAAGTGTGGTTTGGCTGAGGCGCTTTCCGGTCCAATGTACGCGAAGATCAGGGGCAGGTTGTCTGACGCGATTGCGACCAGCCGAATTCCCGATGGAACCCGTCTGACCGAGTCAATCGTGGCCGATCATTTTGGAGTCAGCCGTCAGACCGCGCGGAACGCGTTGCATGAACTTCGTGTCCTCGGTCAGGTTCGCGTGCGGCCAGGGAAACGCGGGTTTTTTATTGCGGGTCCCCAAGCTGCGTCCAAGCCAGAGATACCTGAAACAGACCAGAAGCATCCCCTTTCGAACATAAAAAAGCGGAAACGCGACACCAAGTTGATGGAGCGTTATGACACTATAAAATCCGAGTTGCTGGCAGCTGCAAGTACCGGCGAATTCAGGATTGTACCCTCTAACCTGACCGAACAGCATCAAATAAGCAGAACCGTTCTGAATGACATTCAGTTTCGCCTGATCGCAGACAATATTGTGCGGTTGGAAGGGCAAAGATGGATTCTGAACCGGTTCGACAAAGAGACATTTGGCGAGCAATTCGCCGTTCGTAAACTCTTGGAACCGTATGCCTTAAATGAAGGATTCGATCGCATCGACAGGTCCTTTGTTCAAGACCGCCTCGAACGGGTCGCTACAGCAAGCGCGCAGACCGAACACTATTCATCCCACCAACTGGAAGCGGACCTTCATGATCGGGTACTTTCATTTTGCGGCAACAAATTTCTTATGGCCATGCTGCGCAAATGCAGATTGGTTCACATTTTTAACAGCTATTATTACCCTCGGTACCATCCAGAGACCCTCTTTGCCAAAGAGCATCAGATAATTTTACAAGCGATCTTATCTGGTCATCGGGAAGCGGCCTGTACTGCGCTCGTCGATCATCTTGAAATATCCCAACAAACCACAATGGAACGTCTGAGCCGTTTTTCCGCAGATAACGCAGATTCAGATTTAAGTTATCTCAAACCAGTCTGAAACCAAGGCGAACCAGCGGGGGTGGCTCCATCTCGCGACGATCCTGAACGACATCAACCGTTTGCTGTTGGCGCAGCGGTGATGATTGAAAAGTGCCGCTTTTTGCGTAATTCCAAGCCACAAATAAAGCTCGTACATATAGACCGCGACGCAATATCTAAGGCACTGGTCGTGCCGAGGCTTTGACTCGCTTGCCCCGGCTCACAAGGCTTGGCGAAAACGTGATTTTGCTTGCTTCTGCAGATCGTCCAACCTTTCGCCGGATGCTACGCAAGGTCGTTTTGCGAAAACAACGATGTTCAGGCGCGCTCTTGCTCCGACAATAGGTAGGTTTATGGAGACAGTTGATATGAAAGCTTCGTTGATGATGCGCAAAAGCAGTGCATTTGGGTGCCTTCTGTTGTTGGCGTCGTTTCTGAAACTGACCGTTGTGTACTCGGAGCCGTTGCAAGCGCAAACGGCAAAGCAGTTGCCTGAATACGTGATAGAAGAGTTTGGCCACCCACCAGATCTTCCGACTGACCCGCTGAGCACCGCAATGCAATTTGCGCTTCGGGTTGCGTTCGTTGACAGTGTTGCACTCTCGACATGGGGTGAAAACCAAAGGCTGGCACTGGCCGAAGTCGCATCATCCGGTGACCCTCGGTTGGCGTGGATCATCAGCGATTTGATGCGATTTGTACCCTCGCAGCAATTAAACGCTGAATTGACAAATGCCGCCGCTACGCTGTTGGGTAAAGAGATCGGGCTTGAAAACAGCTGGGGTGTTGTCACCGACCACCTTATTGCCTGGGACATTCCGGAACCGCCCGACTATCTTTCCTTCAAACGGTCGATTTTCACCAGTATCGTTCCTGGATGGGAACCTATTTTTGCCGAAGGCGATGTAGATTGGAGGATGGTGTCCTGGGGAGGGGTGCTGATCGATGACCGTCCTTATGACAAAACCGATGACGGGTGCAATTGTATCCCTGCCGCTGACAACCCTCAGACCAGCAGTGCTGAAGATGCAACCTGGTTGAAAGACGACGACATCGTTTTTGGCATTTCCATAAACGGCGAACATAGGGCGTATCCACGCCGTATCATGGAAGTCCGCGAGATGGTGAACGACACTCTGGGTGGTCGTGACCTTGGCATTCCGTATTGTACTTTGTGCGGGGCCGCGCAGGCCTATTTTACCGACGGTTTGCCTGAAGGGATCGAGCGTCCGATTTTGCGGACTTCGGGGTTGCTTAACCGGTCCAACAAAGTGATGTACGACCTGAACACCTACTCTGTGTTTGACACGTTTTTGGGCCATGCTGTTACCGGACCCTTGTCCGAGAAAGGTCTGCAGCTCGATCAAGCTACAGTGGTCACTACGGATTGGGGCACGTGGAAACAGGAATATCCGGATACCACGGTGTTGCTTGAGCGTTATGCGCTGGGTCGCGATCCGGATTTCCGCAACGGTCGAGACGCAAACGGCCCCATCTTTCCGATCGGCGATGTCGACCCACGTTTGCCGGTTCATGAAGATATCATTGGTGTTGTTACGGCTTCGGGCAAACCCGTTGCGTTTCAAAGAAGCGCCGCGCTTTTGGCTTTGAAACGCGGCGACGAGATCGTTGTCGAAAACGTTCAGCTGGAACTTGTCGCCGGCGGGATAAGAGCCGTGGGCCAGGACGGGTCGGACCTTGGCAGCCACCAAGCGTTTTGGTTTGCCTGGTCTCAATTCCATCCCGATACAGAGTTGTGGCAACACTGAAAGGTGTTCTGGTCAGCCTTCTGAGATGCGGTCATCTTCAACCGGGGCATGTGTTATTCAGGGGTTCGCAGTCCACGAACCAACTCAGCGCTTTCAGTCCCCCAAGTCTTGAAGCGCCTATACCCCTTTTACATCATCGCCCCGCTGCCCGGCAGCCGTTGCGAAGCAAACGTTCAAACAAGGAAGCTCTGCACGCCTCATGAAGACTGGCGAAGACCTTCGTCGCAGCAGCTCTCTTCCGGCTCTTGGACAACATGACTTTCGGGGTCTTGCCGTGTTTGTCGACCTCTCGGCAAAGATAAACCCACGTGCCTTTCAGTGTCGCATAGGTTTCATTGATGCGTCACGAACGGCATTTGTGACGCTTTATATTCTGCGCTTTTGCAGCAATGAGGCCTGGACACCGCGACAGGGATTACATCCTCCGAAGACTGAGTGTTAATGAACGAGATAGCGAACCGGCCGCCGATGCCCGGAAATCCGATTTGTTTTCAATACACACTGGCGTTATCGTTGTTTTCTCCTGCTTGTTTGGTGAGGTTGCGCCATTCAGACACTGTGTTCGACGCCGCACTGGCCAACAGGCGCGCATCGCCGGAAACTGTTGTCATGTTGTAGCCCCAGCTTATGGCGCGTGCCGCGTATGCAGCGGACCCGCAATGAATGCCGGCGGCAATCTTGTGTTGCCTACAGGTTTCGGCGATTTGCTGGATAAGCGCGATCATTTCGGCCTCTTCTCGATCCAGACCGGGTTGCAGACGCCCTTGTTGGGTACCCAGCGTAAGATCCGCCGGGCCGACATAAATTCCGTCTAGACCCGGTGTCGAGGCGATGTCTTCCAGGTTGCGCATACCGTCGGCAGTTTCGATCATGGCGAACGCCAGGACATGCTGATTGGCATCAACGCCATAGCCCGGCATTGCAACCGACGCCCGTGTCGGGCCAAAGCTGCGCTGGCCCTCCGGCGGATACCGCGTGTACGAGACGAATTCTTCGGCCTCAGTGCGATTGTTGATCATGGGGCAGATAATACCCATCGCACCTGCGTCCAGCGCTTTCATAATGGAACCTGCATCGCGCCATGGAACCCGAACCAAGAGCGTCGCATCCGAAGCGCGCATAGTCTGAAGCATTGGTAACGCCGCGGGGTAGTCAAGCGCCCCGTGCTGCATGTCGATTGTCAGGCTGTCATAACCCTGTGCCGCCATAATCTCTGCCGTAACGGTGCTACCGATTGAGCACCAACCGTTGACCGTAGGGAGTCCGGCGTCCCATTTCTTTTTGATATTCGTCGTCTGCATCGGGCTCTCCTGTATCAATCGCAACACGTGTAATAAGACGCATCTTGCTTAGTCGTTGTTTCAGTCACGAACTTGACGAGGTCCGCTGGTAACAAAGATGTCGGGATGTTCTCATAACATACAAGCCGCAAAAAAACGGCTTATCAACAATGTCCTGCCCGAAGTCGCACCGAGATTCGCTCCTACCGGGTAGGTGGCAGCAATCACACCTGTTCTCCTGATCCGCTCGGAAAAGGACATCAACACGGCCTGGCTCTATGTGGTTGAACTGCAGCCGATGCAGTTTGGGGCGGAGCTCGTCCATCGAACCTGGGGACAAATTGGCACAAACAGGCAAGCTATATGGGTGACGTATGATAACGAAGCTCAAGCCGGAAAGGCGCTCCTAATACTCGAAAGGCAAAAACATCGTCGAGGGTATGTTCCGACCTGTAACCAGACTCGACACCATGCGTTTATTGCTGCAGGGTTTCCCAAAACAAAGGGATGCATTTGACCCGCAAGACACCTGAAAACCTGCGTTCGGCGCGCTGGTTTGCCCCAGACGATCTGCGCTCCATGGGCCATCGTTCGCGTGCGCTCCAGATGGGATTGAGCGGTGAAGACTGGGAAGGCAAACCCGTTGTCGCAATTGTCAACACTTGGTCTGACCTGTCGCCCTGCCACCACCACCTGCGCGATCGTGCCGAATGGGTAAAGCGTGGCGTTTTGCAGGCAGGAGGCATGCCAGTGGAACTGCCGGTCATGGATTTTGCCGAGCAGTTTTTGAAACCAACGTCTATGCTTTACCGAAATCTCGGTGCAATGGAAGTAGAAGAGACGCTGCGCTCGCATCCTGTGGATGGAGCGGTTCTGATGGGCGGTTGCGACAAGTCTACACCGGCCTTGATCATGGGCGCCGTCAGCATGGGTCTGCCTTTCATTTTCCTGCCCGCTGGTGCCATGCTGCGCGGCAACTATGCGGGGGAGAAGTTGGGGTCGGGCACCGACACCTGGAAGTACTGGGACGAGCGACGCGCGGGAAATATCACAAAAGATGAATGGCAGGGTGTCGAGGGTGGCATCGCCCGCAGCTATGGCACCTGTATGACAATGGGAACCGCAGCCACCATGATGTCCATCGCTGACGGTTGGGGGCTCACCCTGCCCGGCGCATCTTCCATCCCGGCGCCAGATGCAAATCACAAACGCATGGCCGCTGCCTGCGGTCGGCGCGTTGTCGAGATGGTCTGGGAAGATCTGACCCCCGACAAGATCATGACGCCAGCGAGCACCCGAAACGCCGTCACGGTAGCAATGGCCACCGGTTGCTCGACCAATGCCATCATTCATCTGATTGCGATGGCGCGGCGGGCAGGCGTTCCGCTAACCTTGGAAGACCTGGACGAAATCGGGCGCTCGACACCGGTGATCGCCAATATTCGCCCTTCCGGGTCGGATTACCTGATGGAAGATTTCTACTATGCGGGCGGGTTGCCCGCATTAATGCAAGAATTGCGCGACAAGCTGGATCTGTCCGTCACGACGGTGACAGGGCAAAGCTTGGAAAAGGACATCGAGGGCGCGCGTACCTATCATCCCGACGTCATCCGCCCCCTGTCCAACCCGGTTTACCACGAGGGTTCGCTGGCCGTGCTGAAGGGCAACCTTGCACCAGACGGCGCTGTCATCAAACCGGCCGCCATGGACCCCAAATTCATGACCCATTCCGGCCCAGCTATTGTTGCAGACAGCTATCCCGAGCTGAAGAAGATCATAGAAGACCCGCACTATCCGATCACCGCAAATCACGTGTTGATCTTGCGCAACGCCGGGCCGCAAGGTGGCCCCGGCATGCCCGAATGGGGGATGATCCCGATGCCCCAAGCGCTGTTGGCACAGGGCCATCGCGATATGGTGCGCCTTTCGGACGCCCGAATGTCGGGCACGTCCTACGGCGCCTGCATCCTGCATGTCGCGCCCGAAGCTTTCGTGGGCGGTCCGCTTGCACTTGTCGAGGACGGCGACATCATAGAACTGGATGTGCCAAACCGTTCGTTGAACCTGAAAGTTCCCGACGAAGAACTAGCCCGCCGTCGCGCCGTTTGGGCTCCGCCAGAACCACGATATGAACGCGGTTACGGCTGGGTGTTTTCACGCCATATAGAACAGGCGGACAAGGGCTGTGATTTCGACTTTCTCCGGCACGATTTCGGCAGTCCTGTGCCAGAACCTGAAATCTTTTAGCGGCGCAATTGTACGTCAGCCTAAGTTTAACAATGACGCGCGGTTGGCAAGAAGCCGTCACAGCGAAAGCGCGGTGCCGCGAGGATCACATCGCTCCGAATCCGGTTTCCGACTCCCCTACAACCAACATCGTCGAGGTTTCAGCAACTTCAGGCAGGTTTTGCACTGTAGTTGTGATGAACAGGCGCAGGGCGTCGATATCCTGAAACCAGGCTTTAAGGATATAGTCTGCCGCTCCGGTGACCATCAGACACTCCGAGACCTCGGGGCTTTGTTTGACAGTCTGTTGAAAAACCGCGTGGCCGTCTGGTTTGTGTTTGGCCAGCTTCACGGAGATCAGAACGCAGATCGGCATTCCCAGACTTTCGGGCGAAATGTCTGCGCGATAGCCTCGAATTATACCAGCCTGTTCCAGCTTTCTGACACGGCGGGCGCAGGGTGTGGGCGATAACCCAACGATTTCGGCAAGGTCGCTTATGGGAAGACGTCCATCGCGCCGGAGTTCAGCCAGAATTCGCTTGTCGATTTCATCAGAGTCGAGCATTGCCATTATTCCCTAGTTTAGGATTAGTTTTTAGCGTTAATCACCAATTTAGACAGGGTTGGAAGCAAAGAACGCCGGGATTGTGCGCGCGTTTACGGCTAACCTGCGGTTAAACCAGACAGGAGGCTTGATATGGGGTCGGAAAGCGCGTTGGACGCTGAAGGTGACCGGATTGTCGAATCCGCGTCCTTCGCCAGTTGGTTATCCGAGACGAATGAAATAACCCGCGCCTTTCTGGCCGCCGGCCAAATACCCGGTTTGCTCAACATCGCAGGTGGACTGCCCGAACCGACTACGTATCCCGGTCGCCAGATCGCAGCCCTCGCCCAAAAGGTTATCCAGAACCACCCGACCGAGACACTGGGATACGGCCCGATCGAAGGTCTTCCAGACTTGCGTGCGATCGTCGCGCATCGATTTTCAACCGAGAACTTCGAACTGACCGCCGCAAACGTTTTGATAACGACAAGCGGAATGCAAGCGCTCGATCTGCTGGGGAAAGTGTTGCTGGACGAAGGGGATCTGGTTGCGGGCCAGTTTCCAACCTATCTCGGAGCCCTTGATGCTTGGCGTCCCCGCCGCCCGCGCTTTCGAAACATGGATCTGAATGCTGAAGGATTTGATCCGTTTCAGGCCATGAGCGGTGCAAAGTTCGCCTATACCGTGCCCAATTTCTCAAACCCGACCGGGCGGTTGGTGGGACTGGAAGTGCGGAAGAACTTGCTGAGCGCATCTCACGGAACCGGTGCATGGCTCGTAGAGGACGACCCCTATGGCAGCCTTTGCTATGATGGCGATATGCCCCCGAACGTGCTTGATCTGGCTCTTCGGGCCGGGAATTTGTCCAACATCGTTTACCTGGGTACGATGTCAAAACTGATCGCCCCGGGCCTGCGTGTGGGTTGGGTGATCGCCAGGCCCGAGATGATTGCCGCTCTGACGCTTGCCAAGCAGGGATCGGACATGTGCACAAGCGGTATCACACAGCGCATCACACTTGAAATCCTGAAGTCCAACTTGATCGAGTCAAGCCAAACGCAAGTCCTCGACATCTATCGCAGGCGCCGCGATGCCCTTTGTGAAGCGCTGAAAACCCACCTGGCAGAGTGGTTTGAATGGGACGTGCCTACGGGCGGTATGTTTGTCTGGGCGCGCGCGCGGGACGAAAATATCAACACGGACCGCCTGTTCGAGATTGCGTTGGAAGAGAAAGTCTGCATCTCACCAAGCAGTGTTTTTGATGCCCACGGGGAAAACCGGCAGGGACTCCGTCTGAATTTCACGTTGAACGACGAGGCCAATCTGACCGAGGCCGTTCAACGATTGGCTAAAGCGGTCCAGCGCCAACTGACCGAGAAAGGGTAAAGAATGCCGATTACCATCCATCCAGAAAATGCCCCCGTAAGTCAGGACCAAATCCTGGCGTGGCAGGGTGTGCCCGCAAGTATAGTCGCCGACTTGCAGCCATCCTGTCTGATCGATCCGGCGATCCGGGCGCAGACCTTGGGAACCGGGCCGCTTCATCTGCTGGGGCGAGCCCGGACTGTCTCGGTTTCGCCGCCGGATTTCGGGGCCGTCATTCATGTGCTGGATCATACAAAGCCCGGCGACGTGGTGGTGATCGCCGCCAATGGCGAAACCGAATTCGCCATGATCGGCGAAATTCTGGGTGGGCATCTGAGGGGACTCGGCTGCAAAGGCGTGATCGTCGACGGGGCCGTGCGCGACATTGACATGCTGGGCTCATGGCCGGATTTCCCCGTCTTCGCCCGCAGCGTCACGCCCCGGGGGCCCACCAGCGCCAGCGCCGGAGAAGTCAACGCATCCGTATCTTTCGGCGGATGCAAGATAGCTTCGGGTGACTTGATCCTGGGCGACCGCGACGGGCTTGTTGCCGTCTCTCCGGATACAGCGCGTGATTGCCTTGCAGATGCGAAAGACAAAATAGCCCAGGAAGCTGAATGGATCGCCGGTCTGAAAGCAGGCCAGCGCGCCACGGACGTGTTTGGGCTGTGACTGTAAGGGCCATTCCGAAGCGGCGATAGTTGTGATCGCGCCGCGGCGATGGAGACAATCCAGGGAATTTGCTCTCTGACAGGTTGCAACGGCCACCAGAACGTACATTTGGGCGGTGTGGGCCGCGATGAAGGCCCCGCCACAGACGGCTTCATCGGGGGCTTCGGTGACTTTTGTTATCGGAAGGGTCTAACCAGCGACCTCGGTGATGGATACCGGGACGCCCCGGCGCAACTCAAAACCGGGAACCGGGACGCAGGTGTAACAGCGGGCACGTTGCGCGGTGTTCAAGGCCATGATGATCGGGTCCTGCGCAACGCGGCGACTGCGGTACACAGTTTCCGTTCGCCCATTTTACGCCGCCGAAAATGCACAACGCGAGGGACAAAGCCGTTAACCCGACACCCAATGATGTTCTGCTTGAATTCGTCGCGGTGTTATTGGCACACCAGAAAGCAAACGTTTGACGAGTGATTACGAGCGCCCGCGTCGAATCGTGATTTGTGAGTTTTCAAGAGTCAGGACTTTGTTCTTGATACGAAAGTTCGATCTGGCTGGCTGCGTCGCAGCGATGGGAAGTCTCGAACAACGGCCGGTTCAGTAGCTTGCAAGAGGTATCCGCGAGCAGGCCAATGTCAAAGCTGTCGATCTGTCGCTCCATGATGAGCTATTAGGGTCTGCTGCAACACGTTCTGCCGCCTCAGCACAGCAAACTAAAACACGTTTCGCAACCGATTTCGTGCTCGTCTTCATTCGCGAGCATCTCACACTTTCCAAGCTGGATTGCTAAGAAATTCAGGCAGTTGACCCTGCACCAAAAAGCATGTCGCCGGAATTCGAGCGGCTTTGCCCTTGTCTTCCGAACCAGATTTTGGCTGCACAGAAGAATGTGCGATGCGCAGCACCCCTTATAACTCTCTCTTATACATCCTTTCGGCAGAAAAATAAGATTTCGAACCGATCTCGTCCCACGTAGTTGTATGTGGAGCGGATTCGCAAAAGAGGTTTACCGAGCCAATGCACCTGAACTCTGAAATCATAAGTAATGGAATAGCATACCCGGCGCTTACTGTGACTGAGGGTGACAGCCCTCTGATGCTGTCATTTCCACATTCCGGCGACGTTTACCCGGATGATTTCGGTCATCGCAGCGACCTGACCTATGCGGATGTCGATCATCCGTCCGACAAATACATGGACGAAATCTTTGCCGAAGGGCACAATCTGGGTCTGACCACGATCAAGGCGAACTTTCCCCGCGCCTATGTGGATGTGAACCGGCATCAGCACGACATCGACGCCAACATGCTGGATGACCCCGACAACTGGTACGGGCGGTTTCTGCCCGGCTCGGTCGCCGCGGGGGCCACATTGTTCTGGTCCAAGGCCTACGACAAGCCGATCTATGATCGCAAGCTGACTTTGGCTGAAATCAAGGGCCGCCTGGCGCGTTACTTTATTCCCTATCACCAGACGATGACGTCGCTGGTGGAAGGGCTGCACGCGAAGCATGACGAAGTCTATATCGTTGATTGCCATTCGATGACCCGCTTTGATGGCGAAGCCCGCGGCGGCAAAGAACGTCCGCAGGTGGATATCGGCAACCGGTCGGGTGGCTCCTGCGCGCCTGATCTGACCGAGGAGATGGCCCGCCTGTTCCGCGAACGCGGCTACGAGGTCGGTATCAACAAACGTTTTGTCGGCGGTGAAATCACGGTGCGGTATGGATGGCCTGAAATTGGCCAGCATATTCTGCAGGTTGAACTGCGCCGCGACCTCTACATGAACGAAGCAACCCGCGAGCGGAACGAGAACTTTGACAAGGTTCAGGCCGACTGCGCCGAGATCCTGCGGGAATACAAAGCTTACGTCGAAAATCGGGGGCAAAAACCTGCCCGAGCAGCAATCTGAGAAAACAGGAAGGGATAGCCATGAAACAGACAATCTCTGCACTGGCGCTGGCCGCCACCCTCGCCTTGCCCGGAGTGGCAAGCGCCGAAACCCTGCGCATGGGCTTTGCATCCGCGCCGCGCTCGATCGATCCGTACCCATTTGGCGGCACGCCCACCGCATCGCTCAAAGAGCATGTGTTCGAGGCCATGGTTGCAGCGGATGACAGCCCCCTTCTGGCGACGGGATGGGAATGGACCAGCCCAACCACTCTGGAAGTCAAGCTGCGCGACGGCGTCACATTCCACAATGGTGAGCCGCTGACCGCGCGGGATGTGGTCTATTCCGCCTGCCGGATGATGCATCTGATCGACGGCAAGCGTAACCTGCTGACCAGTTCGATGGGGCCGATTGCAGACGTGGTCGCGGTTGATGACCAGACCGTGAAATTCGAGATGAGCGCGCCCTATCCGCTTTGGATCCAGAAGATGAAGTTCCTGTCGATCCTGCCCGCTTCGGGTGCGGATATCCCTGAGGGACCGATCAAATACGATGCCGAGGGCGACTGCGGTATCACGGCTTACCCGACCCGTGCCGATTTCGAGAACGGCGACGCGGCGATTGGCACAGGGCCTTACAAGATCTCTCGGTTTGACAAATCGGGCGAGGCCGATCTGGTCAAGAACGACAATTATTGGGGCGAAGCTCCGGAATGGGATGAGGTGGAAATCCGCACCATCGGGAATGCTGGCGCACGCCTTGCCGGTCTGCTGGCAGGTGATTTCGATATCATCGAGAACCCAACCACCGAAGACCTGCCCGGGTTGGAAGCCAATGACGAGCTGGCCTATACCGCCGTGCCGTCCTGGCGCTCTATCTTCCTTGTTCTGGACGTGAACCCCGAAGGGGCCGGTGGCGTAACCGCAGAAGACGGCAGCGCCCCGCTGGCGGACCCCCGCGTGCGCAAGGCGATGTCGATGGCGATCAACCGTCAGGCCATTGCCGACCGTCTGTTTGGCGGCGAAGCCACCGTGGCCAACCAGTTCGCGCCGAAATACCGCACGGGTGCACCGGAATTGCCGGAACTGGAATACGACCCCGAGAAAGCCAAGGAATTGCTGGCCGAAGCGGGCTATCCCAACGGCTTCACCATCGACTTCTTCGCCCCGTCAGACCGCTATGCAAACGGTGCCCGCGTCGCGCAGGCCGTCACGCAGTACCTGTCGCGGATTGGCATCACGGTGAACCTGAAGACGCAGCCCTGGTCGGTCTTTGCCGGTCAACGGTCGAATGGCGAGCTTGGCGTGTTCCTCTATGGCTGGGGCCACCCGCAGGGGCCTGCTCAGATGATCTCGTTCGCGTTTGCGTCGAGAGACAAGGATCTGGGTCTTGGGGCGTCTAACTACTCCAGCTACCAAAGCGACGCGTTTGACGCGGCAATGAAAGCCTGGGCGGTGGAAATCGACGATGCCAAGGCCAATGAGCATGTCGCGGAGGCGATGAAGGTTGTGGTCGAGGATATGCCGGGCATCCCGCTCTACTACCAGCACACAATCTGGGCACACCGTGCCGATCTGGAGGTCACGGGGCGGCAGGATGAGCGTACCAGCGCAACGACTGTAAGCCGTAAATAAGCACAAACCGCCGGGGGTTTCTGGCCCCCGGTTCAAGGTCTGAAAGGGAGGGGCGAGAAATGCTCAATTTCATCCTGAGGCGAACCGGACAGAGCGCTATCCTCGTCCTGATCATGTCGGCTCTGGTCTTTATCGGCATGTATGTGGTGTCTGATCCGATTGCCGTTCTGGCAGGCGAGGATTTCACCGACGAAGACCGGATCGCACTGGCCCGGGAACTGGGTGTCGACCGACCGCTGGTGATGCAGTATTTCAGTTTTCTGGGCAACGTGGTGCAAGGTGATTTCGGAACCTCGTTTGTCTACAACCGCCCCGTCATGGACCTGATCCTGGAGCGCCTTCCGGCCACGCTTGAGGTCGCATTCATGGCCATGTTCATCGGCCTTGTCGTGGGTATTCCGCTTGGCGTCTATTCCGGCCTGAACCAGAAAAAACCGGCGACCAAGGTGACCAGCTTCATGACCACCGTCGGCTATTCGGTTCCGAACTTCTGGCAGGGTGTATTGCTGATCATGTTGTTTTCGGTGTGGCTGCAGGTGTTGCCCGCATCAGGGCGCGGCGAGACGACCGAGATCTTTAGCGCCGACTGGTCCTTGTTCAATCTCGACGGCCTGTCGCACATGATCCTGCCCGCCTTGAACCTGGCGATCTATACGATCTGTATGCAGACTCGGCTGGCGCGATCCGGCACGCAAGAGGTGATGTATCAGGACTATATGACTTTCGCCCGGGCCAAAGGCATCAGCCGCGACCGGATCATCCGCCGTCACCTTGTGCGCAACATCCTGATCCCCATCGTGACGATCACCGGCCTTCAGCTTGGCAGCCTGATCGCATTTGCCACAGTGACCGAGACCGTTTTCTCGTGGCCCGGCATCGGCAAGCTGCTTCTGGACAGTATCCACAATTCGGATCGTCCGGTGGTTGTCGCCTATCTGATCCTGATCACGCTGATGTTCGTGACCATCAACTTCGTTGTCGACGTGCTTTACGCACTGCTTGACCCGCGTATCCGCTACACCTGAGGAGATGTCTGATGTCGACCACTTCTACCACTGTTGATGCGGGCGTCCTGGCGGACCGCAAATCCGAAGAACCCACCTTTTCCGAAAAGTTCTGGAAGATCTTTCGCGGGCATCCCGCGGCACTGATCGGGCTTGTGGGTATCGTTGTCTTCATCCTGCTGGCCATCTTCGCCCCGCTGATCGCCCCGCAAGACCCTTACGACCAGATGCGGCTTGATATTCTGGATGGTCTGTTGCCGCCCGGATCACGACTGGGAGACGGGACACTCAGCCTGCTGGGCACCGATGCGCTGGGTCGGGACATCTTCTCGGCCGTACTATTTGGCTTGCGGATTTCCATGATCGTGGCGCTGGTCGCCGTCCTTGTCGGCTCCGCCATCGGGGTGTTCATGGGGTTGCTGGCCGCCATGAAAGGCGGCTGGGTTGAAACCGCGATCATGCGCCTTGTGGACCTCAAGATGAGCTTTCCGGGCATCCTGCTGGCGCTGATGGTGCTGGCCGTCTTCGGAACTGGTATCGACAAAGTCATCATCGCGCTCATCATCGGAGCCTGGGCCACCGAAGCACGCCTTGTCCGCGGCGTCGCCCTGTCCGAGCTGAAGAAAGAATATATCGACTCGGCGCGACTGGCGGGCCTCAGCGACGGGCGGATCATGTGGCGCTATCTGTTCCCCAACTCGATCTCGCCGGTTCTTGTGGTCCTGCCGATGTCGATCTCGGGCGCCATCGGCGCCGAGGCAACGCTGTCCTTCCTGGGTGTCGGCGTACCGATTACCGAACCGTCGCTGGGCCTGCTGATTGCCAATGGCAACGATTATATCCTGTCGGGCAAATGGTGGATCAGCATCTTCCCCGGTGTCGTGCTTGTTTCGCTGGTGCTTTGTATCAACGTGGTGGCCGACAGGTTGCGCGACCATTCCAACCCCTATCTGCGCGGAAAGGACTAAGCCATGAGCGATCAATCCCTGATCAAGGTCGAAAACCTGACCATCGAATACCCCATGGCCGACGGTGAAGTGTTCCGTGCCATCGACAATTTCTCGATGGAAGTGAACCGTGGCCAGATCGTTGGCGTGGTTGGCGAAAGCGGCGCGGGCAAGTCAACAATCGGCAAGGCGACGCTGGGGCTTCTGGATGAAAACGCCATCATCGACACGGGCTCGGTCATGCTCGAAGAGACGATGGTGTCGCATCTGGAAGAGCATATGTACGCCAAGGTGCGCGGCAATAAGGTCGGCTATATCTACCAGAACCCGATGACGGCCCTGAACCCGGTGCTGACCATCGGAGAGCAGATCATCGAAGCGATAGAGGCCAACACTGACAAACGCGGCAAGGCGGCGCGCGCGTATGCCATTGACCTGCTGAAACAGGCCGAGGTGCCATTGCCGGATGAACGTCTGGACAAATACCCGCACCAGCTATCGGGTGGTTTGTGTCAACGGATTGTCTTTGCCATCGCGATTTGCGCCAAGCCGGACCTTATCATCGCCGATGAGCCGACAACCGCGCTGGACGTGACAGTGCAAAAGGCGGTTCTGGACACGCTGGTTCGGCTGACGCGGCAGGAAAACATCGCCATCATTCTCATCACCCACGACATGGGCGTGGTGGCTGAAATGTGCGATCACGTCTACGTCCTGCGCCACGGCAAGCTGGTCGAATCCGGGCCCACCGAGCAGGTGTTGCAGCGCCCAACGCAGGACTACAGCCGCGAATTGATGGCGGCGATCCCAAGGATCGACCACAAGATCGAACGCTTTGCGGTGCCGGGCGGTCTGGGAAATGCGGCCGACCGGGAACGGGCCATCAGCTATCTGATGGGGCGCAAGACTGACAGTGGTAAAGAAGGCGAGCCGCTGCTGAAGATCCGCAACCTGTCCAAGACCTTCCTGAACAAGGCGACCGCCCTCAAGGCCGCGTCCGAGTTCAAGGCTGTCGCGGATGTCAGCTTTGATGTCTATCCCGGCGAAACCCTGGGCATTGTCGGCGAATCCGGGTCCGGCAAATCCACGATTGGCAGGATGATCCTGGGCTTGCACACACCCGACCCCGGGCACGAGATCATCTATCGTGGCCGCAACATCGCGGACCTGAAAACGCGCGAGGAAAAGCTGGAACACCGCAAGTCATTGCAGTGTATTTTCCAAGACCCTTACTCGTCGCTGAATCCCCGCATGAGCGCAGGCGAGAACATCACCTATCCGCTCAAGGCGCATGGTGCGCTGAATGCGTCTGATGCGTTGCAGTTGGCCGGTGATCTGATGGAACTCGTCGGCCTTCCCCGCGCCTCGGCCCGGAAGATGCCGCACGCTTTCTCGGGCGGTGAACGCCAGCGGATCGGCATTGCACGCGCCTTGTCCTTCCGGCCGGACTTCATCTTCTGCGACGAACCGACCTCGGCGTTGGACGTGACCGTGCAGGCGGAACTTCTGAACCTGATGAAGGACCTACAGGATCAGCTGGGTCTGACTTTGCTGTTCGTCAGCCACGATCTGGCCGTGGTGCGTCAGATGTGCGACCGGGTGATGGTGATGAAATCGGGCCATGTTGTCGAAAGCGGACCCTGCGACAAGGTTCTGGTCGAACCGGAAGACCCCTATACCCAAGGGCTTCTGGCGGCCATGCCCCGCTTCAGCTTCAATCTGGCGTCATAAGCGCCGTTATTGTACCTGCTCGGGCGGCGGTGTTACCGTCGCCCAACAGCACAGAACTATAAGTAATCCAATGAGCCCACGTCCAAGCCGAATCCGTCGTCTGAAACATATCGAAGCCTTCTCGGCCGTGATCTCGACCGGATCGATTTCGGCCGCGGCGCGGCAGCTGGGTGTGTCACAACCGGCCGTCAGCCAGCTTGTCAAAGCGCTGGAAGACGCAATCGGTGCCCCGTTATTTGTCCGGCGGAACGGCGCGATCTATCCCACGCATCGGGCAGAGGCTCTGAGGGAAGATTCCATAGCCCTTCTTGCGCAGCTTGAACGCTTTCAAGCACAGCTGAGCCACCAGCGGACCGGGCTGCTGTCAACGGTGCGTATCTCGGCCAGCATGAGTATCGTGAACGAGTTGCTGCCGCTTCTGTTCAGCAACCTGACCGTCACGCATCCCGAGATGAAGTTCTATGTCAGTTCTGTCCCGCTAAGCTCAATGCTCGTGTCGCTTTTGCAAGGTCATATCGATTTTGCGCTTCACAGCCGGACCATTGACCATCCCGGATTGAACAACGAAAAGCTCAATGAATTTCGGCAAGTAGCGGTTATGGCAGAAGACCATCCGCTAGCCAGCAAGGAACACATCACGCTTCAGGATCTCGACGGATGCCGCTTTATCAGTTCAACCAAAAGCGATCCGTCTTATCATGATCTGAACGAGCTCTGCCGCCAGGCAAATGTCTCGATGAACCCAGTGTTCCAGTCACCATTTGCGAGCCTTACAGTCCAAATGGTGCAGCCGATGAAAGCAGTGGCTTTCAGCAGTGAATTGACTGCCCGTCTGATCGCCGCCCGAACCCACGGCATCGTCATTCGAACGGTCGAGGGGGTTGAGATGACAACGCCCACATATCTGGCCTGTGCGGACTGGCAGGACGGGACCGAAACACAGCAATTCCTGCGCGAAGGTATTGCCGAGCTTATCGATACTCTGTTTGAAGATCAGAGCCTTCTGGGCACCTAACCCTCGGCCTTGGGGTTTGACCCCAATCGCCACGACAAGGACCGGGCTTGGCACACGCCCGGTCCTTTTTTATCATAACATATTTGAGACAACTTCGCTGAGCGTTTCGGCCACGGCCAACAGTTCTCCGATGCCCTGCGCCATCAGTTCCAGCGGGTAGCCCTTCGATCCGGCATGGGTGTGGATCGAGGTCAGCCAGGGGATACTCGATCATCCCGGCGACCCGTTACAGTTCCTGTTCATTGTCCAGGTTGAACGCAATCGAGTGCTTTAGGCACTGGCGCAGATCGTCCATCGTCTTGGCCGGAGAGTCGAAGATGATCTTGCGAACGTCAAAACCTGCGGACTGGGCCATCGAAAGCTCTCCGGGGCTGGGGGGAAAATGGCTCGGCGATGTCGGGGCCTCTACCCCTTTGTGTAAGGCCAACACTCAAAACGGCCCCTGCTTTGCCGGGGCGTCAACGCTGGCTCTTTTTGACAGTCGGCTGTTTCTGACTATGCAGTCTTACGCAAACTTATGGGCGTGCTGAGAAAACCTGCCATCCAAACGACGCTGATTGGCGTGTCGTCCCGTTCGTCACATGATGCCAATGCGGGTTCTGCAGCGTCACCTATGCGATCGATGCGTTTCAGGATCAGATCGCGATTGATGTCCGGGTTGAAATCCGGGTGCTGCTGAATGGCCAAAAAATGCTGACCGATCGTAAAGCCACTGACTGGACAGAAATCGCTGCTCAGAAAGATCTCCGACCCTTCTGGCGCGGTGGCCACCTGATCCTGGTGCATCGCGTGCAGCATGATGTCGTCACCTGGTGCGGCAAAGCCGGTGTCGCGTGTCACGGACACAGGCATCAAGCCGACGCCCCAACCCTTGGGACTGCGCTCTACCGCGCCGCCAAGCGCATGGGCGATGGCCTGATGCCCATAGCAGATGCCGATCATTCTGATCTTCTGATCGTCCACTGCGCGAATGAAATCAAACAATCGGTCCTGCCAATCCAGCTTCTCGAACACCGAGTATTTTCCACCGGTGATGATATAGGCGTCAAAATCGCCTGGCCGGGGCAGCTTGTCCTTGACTGCGCTGACCACTGTCCAGTTCGCCTCGGGCAGATGTGGCTCAAGCGCATTTCTGAACCTCTGAGGCGATGGCAGATGCTTGGGCTTTTCGCCGGGTTCGGTATGTCCGATGTGAAGAATGCAGATATCCATGATGTCCTCCGGGGCGTGTTTCATATCCCTTAGGATGAATTGCAGCGACATAATACGTTATTGATTTGCCTTATCCCGCTATAAGCATTTCCCATAACTATCACTTATATAAACTTCTGAATTAGTAATAAGATTTCGAACTTTGAAGACCTAAGCCATAAGCTGGTCAGTCGGATTCGAAAATGAGGTTTGTACATCAATCCACACACAACCAGATCGCGTGGGCACTGATCTGACTTGAACGGCGGTGACATTCGCACCAGCACAGCGACGTTTTCGCCTCGACCGACTGAGCCCGACTTCACCCTGCGCGCAAACGCTGAACAGCCCAAGGCCTGCCCTTAGTCAAAGCGCGTATCGAACAAAAAAACTCTGGAACTCAGAGAGAGAATGAGAGGACCATGATGAACAAAACGCTGTATACACTGGCGCCCGTAATGCTGGCGGCCAGTGTCACGACCGCAGCAGCCGAGATCAAGTTCAGCGGCTACGGGCGATTCGGTATCGGTTACCTTGAGGACCGTTCGACCACCAACGACAATATCTCCGACACCATCCTTGTTTCCCGCTTCCGCTTGAACCTGGACGGTAACGCTCAAACCGATGGCGGGATCGAGTTCTCGGCCCGTGTCCGTCTGCAGGCCGATGAAAGCATAAGTACTGGTGAAGCCGGAGAGGCAGGCCTGAACGGCGCGCGCTTTTCGATGATCTACGAAGGCCTGCGGGTCGACGTGGGCAACGTCGGTGGTGCCATCGAGAACATGCCCAACCGGTCCGGGAACCAACCCGGTCTGGAGAGCTTTGTTGATCAAAGATCCGGTGATAACTACGAAATCTTGGGCTACACCTCCACCGGCACAGGCGAAAACGCTGTCTTCTTCAAATATGTATTCGACAATTTCGCAATCGGTGCATCCTATGACCAGAACACAACAGACAACGGCAATGTGTCGTTGGGTGGTGCTGATCAATGGGACGTGAGCGTTGAATACAGCTTCGACAATGTCACTGTTGCCCTTGCTTATGGTGAAACCGACGGGCCAGCTGACGGCATTGACCCCAGCCTGTTGATTTTCACACTTGGGGCCGATCTTGGAAACTTTTCGGGTACTTTGCTTCTGGCGCGGGATGACGACACTGAGGTGAACTCTCTGGGTGAGGAAACAGACGGTACGGCCTATGGTGCGTCGCTTGCCTATAATCTGGGTGCCGCGACCACAATTCTCGCTTCGTATGGTGACGGAACCGCAGATGGCGATACCCGGGAATACGGGGTCGGTGCGATCTATGATCTGGGTGCGGGTGTAACACTGCGTGGCGGTGTTGGCAGCATCAAGGAAGGTTCTGCTGATAGTCAGATCCGCGCAGACTTTGGTGTGCGGTTCAACTTCTAAATCAACCTGCAGAGCTGGTTCTCGTGCCAGCTCTGTAACCAAGACAGGGGAAGGAAACGTGTAAAGTTCCCCGCATAAGGTTGGGCCAGCTTCAACACGTGCGACATAGCGGGCGAATTACTGCCACAAAAACATGCGCAAGATCTCCTAAGCGTCGCCGCCGGCTCAACTTTGGCGCAATCACAGAAAATAACGCTTCGGCTTCGACCTTGCCCGACACCTCGAAAAACTTTCGTCAGAAAGATTCCGACCTGAATTTCCACAAAAGAGTATGACCTGTTAGTGCCTTCCTGACTGACCTAACCGGTAATTTGTTCCTCTTTCAGGAACTGATGCCGTAGCACCGAAACGTTCACTGCTCGTCCTGACAGAAGCCATTGAATCAACCTCCACGTCACGCGGTAGCCGACCGAGAAGCCTTGAACCCCCGCACCCAGCGTCTCGACCACTCCGATCCCTTCAACTCCGGGCATATGAGGCAGATCAGGCATCGTCCCCTCGGGCATCTCACTGCGGCGGATGATCGTGTCGAAAAAGTTGACCGCCCGGCTTTGTTGCGGACCAGGATTTCCCCGGCATCGGGGGTCGGGGTCGCCCGGTTGGTTGTGCCTAAAACGTCCGGTTTGCCGGTCTGCGTGATCTCAATGGCGAAAGGCATGAGCTGTCTCCTTCTGTTGCGCAGAAGGTAGAGGCCGCATCATCGAATGATAATGGCTGATATCGGGGGATATGATCCCAAAAACAGGATAATGATTTGTAACGACCTTGCTCTGTCTACTGTCGTCGCCAACCATCTCAGCTTTTCCTAGGATGAGGACCGACTGGGCATACCACTCAGCCGGGTCAGTCGAAGGATTGCCGAGCTGGAAGATCATCTGGGCACCAAATTGTTCGAGCGGACAACCCGCCAGGTTCGCCTGACGGAAGAGGGCCGCCTTCTGGACCGAAGTCAGGACCCGATTGAGGCGCTGCAAGGTATCGCTTTATCGAGGATACCAGACGCCAGAACATCCGAATTGCGGCCCCTCCGCTGGCTGCACGCACGACCATTGGCCCTCGGCTGTTGGATTTCGCGGAACAAAACCCGGATGTGGCGCTTGAGATGACAACCACCAACATCATGCTGGACTTCTTTCGCGACAATATTGATCTGGCCTTTCGGGTCGGTCCGCTGACGGAATCCAGCCTTGTCGCTAAACGGCTCTGGTCGGTCCCCTATTGCTTTTGTACGGGACGGAGCCTCATTCGGGAGCGTGCGTTGGACAGGCCGATATCTAGACCAGACTTTCTTGCTTTGCCTGCCCTGGCAGCTGGTCAGCCGTGGGTGCCAGAGAGCGGAGAAATGCTGCACCCGAAACACATAGCGCACAGTTTAACGGACCTTGATGTCATTGCTCAGGCCGCCCGTCGCAACCTGGGTGTCGCGATGTTGCCATTGGATATGGTAGACAGTGACTTGCAGCGGCTGCAGGTCACGGACGCCGCACCATTGACGCGGGATATGTTCGTTGACTATCCCAGTCGCCGCCTTTTGCCCGCGCGGGTTAGGAAGCTGATCGATTTCATGACACCCGGCTAAACTTACCAATCAATTGCGACGCCATCTCGAAAAAATCCTCCGGTCGGACCGCTCTGAGGCAAGGTTGCTGCCCAGACAACGCCTTTGGCGCCCTCTGGAACCGGACGTCCCCCGCCGCCCATATCCGTGGCCACCCAGCCGGGGCACACAGCGTTGACAAGAATGCCGTCAGGTTTCATCGCGGCAGCGGTCTTGATGGTCAACGCGTTCAAAGCTGCTTTGGAAACGCCATAGCCCGGCGTACCGGCGGACATGCCGGTCAGCGACCCTGCGCCGGACGACACGTTGACGATCCGGGCATCCTTGCCTCGTTGCAACAGCGGCACCGCCGCGATTGTGGTCTCCCAAGGACCAAAAAGGTTCGTATCAAACGCCCGGCGCAGCCGGTTAATATCGGCGAGGTGGACCTGTTGGTCGGTGTCATAGTCCACGCCCGCATTGTTCACCAGAACATCAAGGCGACCAAAGGCTAGTTCAATCTGCCCGAACGCCACAGCGACTGAGCTAGGATCGGAGACATCCAAACGCACGGCTTGCGCTCCATTGCCGATCTCATTCGCAGCAGCCTGCCCTTTTGCCAGATCGCGCGCACCCATCAGAACCTTCATCCCGTGGTCCTGAGCCAATTGGCGGGAAACTTCTTTGCCGATACCGCGATTGGCTCCGGTCACGAGTGCGATGCGCTGACGGGTCATGGTTCTTCCCTCAATTTGCCTAGGCAGCGCGTTGCCCAGCCAAAGCCACAAGCCCACGGTCACCGGATTCCCAGAGTGCCGTCATGGTCATCGACGTGACAACCCAGCGGTTGTCTGATTTCTCAAGCTCATAGTCATAGCGGCCACCCAGCACCCACAAGCCGTCATCAAGACGATGGGTCGCTGTGAAATCGGCCTGTGCCGTGGCGGATGTATCGGACAACGAGGTGATCGTGTGATTGGTCACCATATGGTGCGTCGCGTCGAAACCGGGCAAGAAAGCGGACCACCCCGCCACAAGCTCATCGGCGGGTTGCGTGACCGGGTCGCCGCCCCAGAGGCTGGTATAATCCGTCGTGACAGTATCGGAAAACGCGCCGCGCACGCGGGTCCAGTCGTGGCGATCAGCGCCTGCCGCGATGTCGGTGATGGCGGTCGAGATATTTGCCTGCTGCTCGGCAAACGCTGCGGTTCCGATCATTGAGACAGCCGCAAGGGTTGATGTGAGTTTTCTATGCATGAGGGTGTTCCTGATAGATGAGAGTGGACGCCGAACAGTTACTCGGCGTCCAGACAGGGCTCAGTTGCTCGAACCGGCGCGGAAGTGGTCAGCGACGGTATCTGCCGCGCGGGTGACATCCTCGGGGTTGTCGTAGAAGTCGAATTGCGTGACATCTTCCAGCCATTGCGCTGTCGCATCGCCAGCAAATCCGGCAAGGAAGGTCTGCACGCCCTGAGGAATTGCCGCGCTTTCCGAGTGCACAATGGCCAGCGGCTTATCCAAACGCTGCGGGTTGTCGGCAGGGTGATAGGTCAGCCAGCCTTCCCAGCCCGCATTGTTCCATTTGTCGTCATATTCCGGGATACCGCCTCGGTCGGCCTCATAGTAGTATCCGCCGATTGGCATCAGCACACCCTCGGCACCCTCGGGGCCTGCGGCCGGAATGATCTGACCACCAGCGGCCTCGGCTGCGTGGGAGACTTCAATCAGCCCGGCAACGCCGTCTGCGCCGCCATAAACCGCCTCGACGATCTCGGCGTTCTGCAACCATGGTGCAACCAGACCCAGCCGCTGAACCAGCGGGTTGCCAGACACAGCATCGACCATGTACCCGGCCGAGGCACAGATCCCCAGACCGTTGATGTGATCGGCGTCCACTTCGGGCAGGGTCGCGACGAAGTCGATTGCGGCTTTGATGTCGGATGTCTTGGATTCTGGACTTTCAACAAAGCGCACGTTTTTCGGCAGATCGCCTGATTTGCCCCAGCCACGGAAATCAAAGGTGAAGGCAGCAAAGCCGCGCACGGCCATTTCTCGGGCATAGTTTGCGGGCATCTGTTCCTGAACCGAGGTCCAGGCCCCGGTCACGACGACCGTCGGCAGCGGTTCGGCTCCGCGTTCTTCCGGCAGGTACAACGTGCCGGAAAGCGTCGCACCTTCGTTCTCAAAGGTCACGGTACGGGTTTCAACCTGCGCAACAGCGGCTGTTGATGCCATCAGCGCAGCGGCGGTGGTCAGAGCGACGGTGTTCATAGCGGTATCTCCCAAAATCTGTATGGAAGGGCACAAGCCCGATGACACCTGAGATACGCTGTCAGCGGTGCGGATACTTGCACCGGACTGCCGCGTTTTTGAAAGATTCTGCTTCAGACAGCATGCGCGGCACGAAACGCGCGCGGGGTCTGCCCTACCACCTGTTTGAAAGTGCGCGTAAAATGCGCCTGGTCCGAGAACCCACAGGCCAAAGCGATATCACCCAAAGGGCGCGCGGGGTTCTCCATCATTTTCATAGCCTGCTCGACCCGATAAGCCATGACATATTGCATAGGGGTCGAGCCCAGCGTCTCCTTGAAAACCCGCGCGAAATGCGAGGGGCTCATGCCCGCCTCGGACGCCAGTTGATCGACGGTGATCGTTTGATCCAAACGGTCCTGCACATAGGCCAGCACCCGTTGATAGTGCTGAGAGGTAAAGCGCGAGGACAGCTCAACCTCTTCGGCGCGGCGTTTGCCGTATTTCTGTAGCAGCTTGACCAGAAACACCCGGCTCATGGCTTCAAACATCACGGCTGAGGACATGTCATCCGTTGCCAACGCATCGCGCAGAATGACGCCTGCAGCACACAGGTCAGGATCGGAAAACTGCGGCTGGTCTTGAAACTGTTCCGGCGCCAGCAGCATGCCAAGTTCGGACTGTGCAAAGTGCCGAACTTTGTCCGGATGCAGGGTGATCACAATCACGTCGGACTGTCCGTACCACCGCCACCCCGACCGCATGCCGGCCGGCGTCACAATGACTTCATCTTTGCAAAAGGTGAAATCCCGCAGCGTGCCGTCCCGCCAGTTTTGCACCCGATGTCCCTTTTCCTGCAGGTTCAGCAGGACATGGTGTTCAGAGAACACCTCTTCTGGCATCCGGTCAGGTTCGGCCCGAAAATACCGCACCGACATCAGTCCCGCCGCCGAGGGGCGCTGCATCGCATCGCTGTTCAGCAAAGGTTCTGACGGGTAGATATCGGCGTATCTTAGGGGCAATGAGTGGCTCCGACTTGCAATACTCGATATGTGAAGTCTGCGCGTGCAAGGTCAAACAGGGTGCCGGCGTTTGATGTGGTCGATGAATAACCTCAAGGGCATCATAGATTTATACTCGCGCGGGAAATACATAAAAATACCTGGGGTAGCAGCCAAATGGTCGTCCAGAACCGGTTGCAAATCTCAAGCGGCGGAATACGCGGCGCAAAAACTCTTGAGGATCGGGCCAAAATAGAGGTGTTATGCAAACCCCGGCATCGCCAGTTTCAACATGTCCCGCGCGGCGTGCCCTGTCTTCCGGCAAAGGGGGACGCAAAACCGAAAAATAGGTTGTTCGAACACCTCCAAAGAATGCTGCATGTACTGCTCCATCAACAACCTTTGATTACCTAAGCAGTTTTGACGATCCCCCTCCATTCGAATGCGGAGTAGATACATGGATCGTGTCGACGGCAGCCTTGACGCCCTGCGCCGAATCCTGCGCGCCACCGAGATGTCCGGCCGGGAACTGGCGCAGTCCGCCGGGCCGACCGCGGTCCAGCTTCGTGTATTGCAGGGGATTGGCGAGGCCGGGCGAACAACGGCCAAGGCAATTTCAATGCGCATGCATATCAGCCAGTCCACTGTCACCGTACTTGTGGACAAGCTGGTCTCGGGTGGCATGGTCGTGCGCGAGAAGTCCCTGACCGACCGACGGCAGACCAACATCCTGATCAAGGGTCGAGGGCGGCAAACCATTAAGGACGCCCCAGATCCGCTGCAACGGCTTTATGTGCAGCGATTCAAGCAGATGGAGGACTGGGAGCAGGCGATGCTTGTTGCCGCGCTCGAAAGAGTTGCAACGATGCTGGACGTCGAAGATTTTCAGGCCGACGCAATCCTGACAACCGGCGATTCGAACAGGCCGGAGTATTAAAAGGGCCGAAATGACCGGCCCGGTTTTTAGACTTACCTGAGGCTTTGTCCTAGAACGTCTTTGACAGCCTGAACGGTGCCGAAAACCACCTGATCTGCCTCTTCACGGGTCAGGCAGAAGGGGGGCGCAAACCCCAGGATGTCGCCTTGCGGCATGGCGCGGGCGATAATCTTGCTTTGCTCCAACAGCTTGGCCGACACCTGCGGGCCGATTTTGTCGGCTGCGTCAAAGAAGATGCGGCTGTCCTTGTCTTTCACGAACTCGACCGCGCAAAGCATTCCCTCGCCACGCACGTCGCCAACATGGGCGTGGTCGGCTAGCGCTTCGGCCATGGTCTGGTTCAGATAGGTTCCTACTTCACCGGCGTTTGAGACCAGATTCAGTTCGTCGATCAGTCTCAGGTTGGCGACGCCTGCCGCGGCCCCAATGGGATGTGCCGAATATGTCCAGCCATGGCCAATCGGGCCGTTGTCGTCCGTGCCTTGTTCCAGCACCTTCCAGACTTTATCCGACACTATCGAGCCAGACAGCGGCGCATAGGCCGAGGTCAGCCCCTTGGCGATGGTGATGATGTCGGGTTCGATCCCGTAATGCGCGCTGCCGAACATGGTGCCGAGCCGCCCAAAGCCTGTGACGACCTCATCGGCCACCAGCAAGATGTCGTGCTTTTTCAGCACGGCCTGAATGGCTTCCCAGTAACCGGCTGGAGGAGGCACGATGCCGCCGGTGCCCAGCACCGGTTCACCGATGAACGCCGCGATAGTGTCGGCACTTTCACGTTCGATCAGCGCGTCCAGTTCGGCGGCGCAATGGGCGACAAACTGATCTTCGGTCTGATCCAGATTGTCACGGCGGTAGTAGTAGGGCGCCTCGGTATGGATCACCTGTTCGACCGGCAGGTCGAATTTCTTATGGAACAGTTCCAACCCTGTCAGCGAACCAGTCACCAGACCCGACCCGTGATAGCCGCGCCAGCGCGAGATGATCTTCTTCTTCTCGGGGCGGCCCAGGATATTGTTGTAATACCAGATCAGCTTGACGTTGGTTTCGTTCGCGTCCGAGCCGCCAAGGCCAAAATAAACTTTGGACATGTTCGCCGGAGCGCGATCCAGGATCATTTTTGACAGGGTGATCGAGGCTTCGGTGCCGTGACCCACGTAGGCGTGATAATAGGCCAGTTCCCTGGCTTGCTCAGCAATGGCCTCGGCAATCTCCTGACGGCCATATCCGACGTTCACGCAATAGAGGCCCGCGAATGCGTCGAGCAATTTGTTGCCGTCGCGGTCTTCGATAAAAACTCCGCTCGCGGTCTTAATCACGCGGTTCGGGCTTTCACCGCGGGCGTGCCAGGCCAGATGGGTGGACGGGTGGAAAAAGTTCTCGCGATCCCACTGGTCGAGTTGGTCGTTCTTCAGCATTTGGTTTCCTTTCTCATCCCTCGTGGAATCACGCCCAGTCACGGCAGACGTATTTGATTTCGGCGAACTCTTCCATGCCCAGACGCGCGCCCTCGCGGCCCAGACCGAATTGCTTGGTACCCCCAGCACCGTTGCCTGATCACAGCCTGAGGCGTGTAAGGCGTGAACGCGCGATCATGCTTTTTTTGAGCAGGCGCAATTCCAAGGCCTGTTCGGCAACCACCTCCTTCAGATCACGGGCTTCCCGTCTCAGATCCTTCACTTCGGTGGACGTTGCCGCGCGAGCCGTGTCGCCTGCCAGACGTGTCTTGCCGGCTTCCAGAAATTCCCTGGGCCAGCTGTCATACAGGCTCTGCGCGATGCCCTCTCGACGGCACAGCTCTGCAATGCTGTCCTCACCCTTAAGGCCGTCCAGCACGATCCTGATCTTCTCTTCTGCGGAACACTGTTTGACGGCCGCACGGCGAATGTCCTTTACGACCTTCTCACCGTGGCTCTGCTTGGTTCCGGTCACGAGCTACGTTTGATCCACTGGATCAAACGCCTAACGCTTTGACCTGTCTCATCTTATGGAATGGACGCCCCTTGCACCCGAGCTGATAGTTTTCGGCAAACGTAGCAAACAGAAGGAGTTCACAGAATGCATTTACTTGCGATTGATTTGGGCAAACAGTCGTTTCACATCCACGGGATCACCAATGAGGGCGAGGTGATCTCGAAGAAGGTGACCAGATCAAAACTCGAAGCCGCCGTTCAGGAACTTTCCCCGGAAACCGTCGCCATGGAGGCTTGCGCCAGCGCTCATCATTGGGGCCGACGGTTCCAGGCCGAGGGGTATTCCGTGCGCCTCATTCATCCGCGGTTCGTCATGCCGTTTGTCAAAAGCTCCAAGAACGACGCTGTTGATGCCGAGGCGATCCATGAAGCCGCGCTGCGCCCGACTATGCGATTTGTCCCGGTGAAGACGACGGAGCAACAGGATTTGCAGATGCTGCACCGAACACGTGATCGTCTCATCACACAACGGACCGGATTGATTAATCAATTTCGTGGCCTTCTGGGGGAGTATGGCGTTGTCATTCCAGTCGGTGCCTTTCGGTTCCGAAAGGATATCAGGAATGCCGTCGCTGAGGCCAAGTTGTCGGTTCTGGCAACAGAGAACTTCAGCGCGCTCATCGCAGAATTCGAAGCGTTGGACACACGCGTCGCCGAGCTCGACAGTAAGCTGATCGCGATCTGCCGAACCGATGAGCGGTGTAAACGTCTGGCAACCCTTCCCGGCGTCGGGCCGGTGATCGCCACCGCCTTGATCGCTGCCGTTGATGACGGACGACACTTCTCGTCTGGCCGGGCACTCGCGGCATGGATCGGGCTGGTTCCCAGACAATATACAACGGGAGGCAAACCTCGGCTTGGTGGCATAGGCCAACGAGGCAACCAATACTTGCGGTGCCAGCTCATCCACGGTGCCCGGTCCGTCCTGATCAGGATCGCCGATCGCGACGATCAACGCGCGAGATGGGCGCAGGACTTGCTGGCACGCGCAGGTCACAACAAAACGCTCGTGGCAATCGCCAACAAGACAGCGCGCATTGCCTGGGCGGTATTGCGGAGCGGGGAAGGCTACAAAGCAGCGTAGCAGGTAGCGCGGAAAGCTTCGGCTTCCAGGAATGCGAGGTGATATGACGATGGTGTAACGGCAGGGGCCGCCAATTCACAGCCTGTAAGGAGTGGTGGCCAAGACAGGCCGGTCATCTTGGAAGGCACTGAAACCCTCGGATCCCATCGAGGCCAGGGGCCAAGGTGCTTCAATCAAAGGCCGGATAGATTCACGCATCCAATGCCGTTGATGCTATCGTTAAAAACACCTTGCGCAGGGGACGTCCATAGATCCACTCCTTGGCGGTTACGATGCGCCAGAAACCCTCTCTTATCACATCGACTTAAACTGCCACAGTGGCACCGACATTGGACAGAGGCGGTCATACATGGCGGAAACCCTAACTTTGTGTCATACGTCGATACTCAGTATCGACACTATGCACGTGGTGCAGACAACAAATAATTGACGCCGTGTATCGATAAGAAGGTACAGAGTATTGATGCATGCAGAACAAGCACGAATGGCAAGAGCGGCGCTCAAGGTGGGTGTTCGTAAAATAGCGGATATAGCCTGGGTAACCCCGACCACAATTGCTAACTTTGAGAACGGGTCCGATCTAAAGCAATCAACAGTAGAGGCATTGAGGAACATCTATCAGTCACTCGGGGTGCAATTCCTACATGACGGCGCCACATCTAACAGCACTGGTGCCGTATTGGTAAGGATGGGTAACCAGTGAAGATATCCCGCCACCCCAAGCGGGGCACGATAGTCACGGCTTGTTTTGACACAGCAAACTTCTAGGAGCCCATCATGGCATTATTGGCTTTTGACCACGTGAACATTCGCACCACCAACCTGGAGGAAATGGTTAACTGGTACGGTGAAGTTCTTGGCTTGCATCCGGGCAAGCGACCAGATTTCGGTTTCCCGGGCGCTTGGCTCTATTTGAATGTCACTGCAGTGGTGCATTTGGTCGAAGTGAGTGAACAGCCTGAAATTGGTGGAAACCCTTCACTGGAACATTTCGCCTTTCAGGCTGAGGACTTCGACGCTTTTGTTAAGAAACTTGAAGATAAGGGTGTTGCCCACACGATTGATCCCGTGCCCGGGACGCCCATTGTGCAGGTCAATTTTCGAGACATCGACGGCAACCACATTCATGTTGATTTCGTAGTTGAAAACGGCGCGGCATCTTAGCTGCACGCAGCAAGTGCACTAGGCATGACGCCGTGTTGTCACGTGCTGCGTGCAGATATCCTCTTGTTTCAGCCGTATAGCTATGAGCCTCCAACCTAGCCTTTCGGAAACCGCGTTAGTTGCTTTGCGGGGACCATCCTTACGGACAGGGTCCCATTTTCGTTTTCGCAAACATATATCAGGTGAGGCTTTCTTTCAGACCCACCTGCCCGAATAAAATCAATCGCATACTCACCGCCAGACTCAGAGCAAGCAGCCTTCCAATCTGCGATAGCTTGCTCCTCTGTCATTGACCAGCAAAGGCTGGGCACGCAGATTAGCATCAAAGAGAGAAATTTTTCCATAATCGTTACCTTTATTGACACAAAACATCTGGGTGGCTCAGGTCCGCTGGACCGCATAGAAACCGGGAAATGACAGTCAACTTGCCAGTCTTGTCACTGCGTCCGATGCTCGCGCGACAAATAGTTTGGAAAGCTTTTTTTCTGGCTTGGGATTGTTTTTACCTGACGACGAAACCAAAAGCTGTTCAGCTTGGTAAATACAAATTGCGCGCTGGAATATTTTCTCGGCCAAAGGTGATGGATAACAGCCTTGCTCACAATAATCCAACTCTTGAGAGATTCCCTCAAGAGCTTCTGAGGGAAGGCTTCTTAACACGACACTAAGAGCGGAAGTTAAACCTAAATGCCCCTGATCCAAGCCTTGCTGAAAGGACTCGCTTGACACCGAGCAGGTGGGCACAAAAAACTCATTACTCACTACACGTCACCTTTACACCTGACACACACGCCGAAAACAAGACGACGCAAACCAACTATATTTCTATGTTTCGATGAGGATTGCGGCGAATGCGTGGCCGAAGTTGGAAGGCGGTCAAATTGTCAATAAAATTTACGTGAATTGGCAATTTCAAGGAACAGACTCGGAGGCCAGTAGGATTCGCTCGCGCCCCCAAAGCCCATTCTTGAGAGCCGCCGCACACGGCTAAGAGCCATGCGCGCGTGTGGTACGCACATAACCCAGTTTCAACGGTCTAACCGCGCCAAAACCGCTAAAGCTGCTAAGCGGGCCGCCGCAGAGTATTAGTGCGGTTCAGAATTAATATTTTGGTCACGATTAACGCACCATGAATGATACATTTTCAGCTTGTTCAACTTGGTTCAGGCAAACATTGGCCACAAGAATGACATTACTATTTCAAGTTCTAGGTGAGCGCTATGGAGCTATGCAACGGCAACGAACTGAACAACGAACATAACAAGTGGTCAGAGTGGACGATGCGCCCCCAAAAGCGCGAAGCCAAGCTGACTGACTATGCTTCCGGATTCGTCATTGCCTTTGCAACCTTTGTTGTCTGCGGCGCTCCGCATTATTTGATTACCCTCACGTCCTGATCCTATAGACATCCCGTCCAATCCCGGTACCTGCACGCTTTGTGCCAAATTCCACTTTTTATGAAAGTGTGAGTCTGAAGGGTCGCGCCATCCCCATAATGGCGCGGTCCTTCATTGTATTGAAGAATCATGGCTGCCAGTTCGCCGATTTCGGCAGCATTGTTAACAGAAGGTTAACAGTCCATTTCACAGCCCTTAAACGACCACATGCATTAATGGTCACGTGTCGCGCATGCGCCGAAAACAAGTATCCAGAGTTTGGTGAGGATCACGGGATGTTTGACTATGCTTTGACTATAGCAACAGCTTCAATTTGGATCACAGTCGGTTTCATTGCCAGCAGCGCGTTAATCTAGGCTCAGGACTCATAGCCAGTAAATCACGAGGGTAGCCAATGAGATTGCCGAGAGGAAGACCTTTGGGCATCTGTCATAACGGGTTGCAACACGCCGCCAATCCTTGAGCCTTTCGAGCATATTTTCGATACGGTTCCGTCGTTTATATCGGCGCTTGTCATATCGCACGGTCGCCTTGCGTTGCAGTCGACATCTGGCAGGCTGCTCATCAATGCACGTGCGCCTATGTAATCACTGACCTGCCGGGCGGTGACAAACTGGTTCAGCGGACGCCCTCGGCTGTCACAGATCGCGTGCAGCTTTGTGTTCAAACCGCCTTTGGTTCGACCCCTTTCGGCAGCACCCTTCGGATGCGCCTGCCGGGCAGTGAATCAGGCGTCCACGTCCCCTTTTTTGGCCGCAAGGCTGGACGCCATGCGATGGGCTTTGAGATA